>DASZPH010000086.1:0-105999 GCA_035550375.1 Pirellulales bacterium
CGTCAAAAAGGCTTCTCGGCGATAAGCCGGAACTTGCCGAAGACAACGCCTCTAACGAAGATGAACGTTTACTAATCACCACAAAGGCCCGGCTGCTCAATTCCGCCCACTGCTGGCTGCTTTTGATTCGCCCGATGACAACCGAGTGCGAGTATGTGCCGGCGTATTTGAAGCCGTGGAGGGAACAATTCTGGCCCGGCGGGGGATCCGCCGCGTCATGATCGCCGTCGATTTGGCAGAAACGGGTATTTCGCTGGAAATCGACGAGAGCAAGGTCGAGGTGATCGGCTGAGCGACAATCCAAACCGAGATCCGATCCCTGGGGCAGCGCCGCTTGCTCAGTGGCCGCACTGGTCAAGCGACGAGGCCGTCGCGAATCGAGGCCGGCCTACACACGTAATGGGTCGGCGAGGCGATGTCGGGCCGCGGCGGTGTCATCCCTCGCCTAGGTTACCGCCCCCCCTTGGGAAAAACTCCTTCCGAACGGAACACAGGGACTGCCGTCCCTACCGATCTGCAGTTCATGCCGATCTGCTCCCGCGCGGATGAGAACCCTTCCGGCTAAAGATGGTGGTGCCTGCCTACCGGTTTCACCGTACTTGCCTGCGGCCCCTTGTCGCCCATCTCCTCGACAAACGTCACTTCGGTTCCAACATCGAGCCGATCGAACTCGGCGCCGAGCAGGCTGTTGCGATGAAAATAGATGTCGCGACCATCGGGGGTCTCCAAGAACCCGTAGCCGGCTTCGGGAAAAATTTTTGCCACGCGAGCATGCGGCGTGTCGTGATGCGTTTTGACGTGCTTGCGTTGCCGCCGGACGTACTCCTCCAGCAGTCGGACGGCGGCGTTGAAGGCATCGTCGATCGCCAGCTTCAAATCCCGGTAGTCCGTGTGCTCGCCAGCCTCACGATTGACGACCAATTCGTCGCCGGGCACCGTGATGTCGATCCGCAACTGATAGAGATTGCCGTCGCGGTGGTGCTGGTGCGGCAAATCGACGACAACGCGACAGCTCATGATTCGATCACAGAATTCATCGAGCCTGGCGGCGTGCTCGTAGATCGTGTCCTCGATTTCTTTCGAGCGGGGCAGATGCCGGAAACTGATCTGCAAGGGCAATTTCATAGAAGGATCCTTCGCGCGCCCCGCCGTTGCCGGCCGATCGACTTGATCGCCCGGCAACGTTGGCGGCCCGCTTTCAGTCAGCTTTGATCTCAATCTGCTTGGGCTGGGCTTCCTTGCTCTTGGGCAGGCGGATTTTCAAAATGCCGTCTCGGTAGGTGGCCTCGATCTTTGCTTCCTCGACCGTTCCGGGCAACGGAATCACTCGCCGGAACTTGCCCGCCCCTCGCTCGGCTCGATGGAAGGTCTTGCCCTTTTCCTCTTTCTCTTCCTTCTTTTCGCCCGTGATCCATAGGTCATCGCCGCGCAGTTCGACCTGGACATCACTCCGGTCGACGCCGGGCAGCTCGACGGTGACTTCAAACTCGCTCTCGGTTTCCGCCAGGTTGGCCGCGGGGATCATTTCGGCCCACGGCAGATACCTCCGCCCCTCGCCGCTCAGGACACGGTCCATCAGGTACTCGAAGTCGCGTTCCAACCGCGCCAGGGGGCGTGGCAAACGATCCAGCCACGGATCGCGACGGTACCAAGGCCGAATCGGCCGTGATTCCTTGACAGCTGGTTCCTCTGTTTTCGTGGTTTTCGCCATGATCGTCTCCTTTGCTTTGAGTCCTGGCCGCGGCAAAGAAACGCAAGGCGCGATTTGCACTTCGGATCGCGGCCTTGGTTCGCGCGAAGGATCCTGATTGGCAAAGGGTATGCCGCGCAAGTTGCCCAACTCGTTCAATGCGGTGACACGCACAAGTCGACGGCAGATGGCGGCTTTTCTGCGGCCCGAGAGGCGGATTCTTGAGCGTGATTCGGTGGAACTCCTGTTCCAAAGAGCACAGCTAGCGCGCCGGCCCGCACGTTCTCGCGGGGCAAGCGCCGATTCTCGACCCGAACTGCACGGTACGCGGGTTGCGACGCGTCAGAAACGGAAACGACAGTGCGTTCGATTCCTCGGGCGGAGGCACCGAGGGCCCCCTTCAGCCAAGCAGACAAGAGAAGGAGAGCACAAATGGGCAACGTCGAAACAACCCCTCTTCGAGACCCTGCCGAGATTCGATTCCAGGCGATTGGCGTCGCCACCGATTTCAGCGAAACGGCGGGCCTGGCATTGAGCTACGGTGCAGCCGTTGCCAGGCAATTCGAAAGCGAGTTGCACGTCTTGCACGTGTTGCACGAGCCCGGTTTCAGTGCGCTTCACCCTAGCTTCGCGGCGTGCGAGGAGTTGGCCCGCGCCTATTTTAACAAGCTGAAAGAAGGCCGTGCCAAAGGTGAGGGGGGCCACGAAGACCCCGCCCAGGAGTTCCTGGAGTGCGTCGAGCGAGAAACCAACGATCGTTTGCGGGCGTTGGTGTCATCGCCACTTCTTGCCGGCCTACACATCCAGATGGCCATCCGTTACGGCAGCCCAGTCGACGAAATCTCTCAATACGTCCGGCAGAATCGGATTGAACTCCTGGTGCTCGGGACCCATGGGCACACCACGATCAATCACTTTATTATCGGCAGCGTGGCGGAACGAGTCGTCCGCAAAAGTCCCTGTCCCGTGCTGACGGTACGCCTCCCCAGGCCATAGCATTGCGGCACGATGGCCGCTCGCTGAATCGGCGCGGCTGGCGATCTCCGACGAAACGTTCCCCGCGCTGTGAAACTCGTCGGTTTCTCCAGACGTGGGCTGCTAGCGGGGGCGGAAGAATCCGGCTCATGTCGGCCGCTCGTGCCCCGTGCTCTTTCTTATTCGCTTATCAGCGGCGGCAATGTGCTCTTGGGCCGCCTTGATTTGTGCGGCAGCCTCTGTGAGGCACGCGACCACCTTTTCGTGTTCTTCGTCAAGCGAGTCGGCACGAGCTCTGATCTCTTCAAGCCGATCTATGATCTCGGCAAGGTCGTTGACCATCGGGACTCCTCCACGTCGCAGGAAATCAGAAGCCATGGTCTCGCTGAGGTGAGGCTTGATGCTGGCTTTACTCTTCCGGCAGACCGGCGGCACGAGCTGCTTCGCCTTTCGGCTCAGGCACTTCCGTTAACGTGGCCTCGGTCAACAACAAAACGCCGGCGACCGAAACGGCGTTTTCCAGTGCCAAACGGACGACCTTGGTCGGGTCGATGATCCCGGCCTCGACCAGGTCGACGTATTTGCCGCGGGCGGCATCGAAGCCGTAGCTGCCCGTGCCGGCACGCATCTGTCCGACGACGACGCCACCATCGGCCGACGAATTCTCGGCAATCTGGCGAGTGGGCGCTTCCAAGGCGCGCTTCAGGATCCGCAGCCCCGTGCGCTCATCGCCGTCGCACGAAGCCTCCTCACGTTCAATGGCGTCGATCGCCCGCAGCAGCGTCAGCCCACCGCCGGGAACGATTCCTTCGGCGATGGCGGCCTTCGTGGCGCTGATGGCGTCTTCCAGGGCCTCCTTGCGACTTTTCATCTCCGCCTCGGACGGCGCGCCGACGCGGATAACGGCCACGCCACCGGCCAGTTTGGCGAGCCGCTCTTCAAGTTTTTCGCGGTCGTACTCGGAGGTCGTTTTTTCGGCCTGCTTACGGATCTCCTGGCAGCGTCCTTCGATGGCTTCCTTTTTGCCACCGCCGCCGATGATGGTGGTGTTGTCCTTATCGATGACCACTCGCTGCGCCTTGCCCAGTTCGCCGATCGTGACCTTCTCCAGCTTCAGGCCCAACTCCTCGGCAATGAATTGCCCGCCGGTGAGGACGGCGATGTCCTGCATCGTTGCTTTGCGCCGATCGCCGTAGCCGGGCGCCTTGACGGCGGCGCTGGCCAACACGCCGCGCAACTTGTTGACGACGAGCGTGGCCAGCGCTTCGCCATCGACATCCTCGGCAATGACTAACAGCGGTTTGTGCGACTGGACGAACTGCTCCAGCAACGGGAGTAGGTCCTTGACGCTGCTGATCTTCTTCTCGTAGAGCAAGATCACCGGGTCTTCCAGCACGGCCTGCATCCGTTCGGGATCGGTGATGAAGTAAGGCGAGAGGAAACCTCGATCAAACTGCATGCCCTCCACCACTTCGACCGTGGTTTCGGTTCCTTTGGCCTCTTCGACTGAGACAACTCCCTCCGCCCCCACTTTCTCCATGGCGTCGGCGACCAGGTCTCCAAGCACGGTATCATTGTGCGCCGAGATCGCAGCCACCTGGGCCTTCTCGCGGCGGCTGGATACCGGGCGCGATAGCGCACGGATTGCCTCCACGGCCACCCGCAAACCTCGGTCGAGGCCGCGTTTCAGGTCGATGGCGCTTGCGCCAGCGGCCACGTTGCGGGTTCCATCGGCGAAGATGGCATGGGCCAGCACCGTAGCCGTACTGGTGCCATCGCCCACGGCATCGCCGGTACGCTCAGCCGCCTCGCGGATCATGCGAGCGCCGAGGTTCTCATCCGGGTCTTTAAGTTCTACTTCCTTGGCGATGGTGACCCCGTCGTTACAGACGATCGGCCGTCCCCACTTCTTGTCAATCAAGACGCATTTTGACTTTGGGCCGAGCGTAACTCGTACCGCATCGGTCAGCGCTGTTGCGCCGCGGAGGACTTTTTCGCGAGCTTCCGCCCGAAAAAGCAGGTGCTTGTGACTCATCGTCGTGGTTCCCTAGTTTCAGAGTTGTTTGCGGGTCAGAATGCTGTGATCTATGGAAGTCCGTTTCGGCTGGCGCTCCGCTCGAAAGCCCAGCACCGTGCAGATGCCGCTGTTAAGGCAGATTCCGTGCCGAGATCCCATGGGCCGCGCGGCCCGCACGGATTAGCCCGCAGCGAGCGAAATTCCGCTGAGCCGAGGAGCAAGCTACCCCGACCTGCCGTAGACGAATCGACCACGGTAGTCGGGGTGCGCGTCAGTGGCGCGCAGCGCGCCCAAACGCGCGCAACGCGGCATGCGAAGCAACGTCAACTTCGAGCTATGGTCCGCCTTTTGCTTTCGACCGGCAAATTTACTTCGTCGTGTCGATGACGGCTGGCATGCCTCTTGCACCAAGCGGCGGAGCCACTGAGCCCCTCTTCCGCCTGGACGTAAACCGCGATGCACAGACTTGCCATACTCGGATTGATGCTGCACCTTGCGAGCGACGTCGCAGTGCTCTTGAGCAATGCGAGCGGCATCGTGCGTCGCTGATGGCTCCAGACTGACGCAGCCCTGCGATGTTGGCAATTACTCCGAGGATTAGATAATTGCAGCCGCTTGGAGAACAAGCATCTGATCGTCGGCTGACTCCAGCCAAACGCCGAATCCCTCGCTTCGTCGGTTGAAGGCGTCTCTCAACCAGAGCATGTCTTCCAATTGCGGGCGCATAATGCGCATGCGTCGGACTTGGGTGGGCGTGATCCGAAGACGAATGAGTCGTCCCGAGCGCGGTTCGACATCCGCGAAATAGATTGCGCCCAAATCCTGACGAAACTCTTCGAATCCGCTGATCCCCTCGTAATCGTCCAGGAAGTCGCCGCAGCCATAGATGATCAGCCGATCGCGGTAGACCTCGATGCCCTGGACATGGTGGGACGAATGCCCGTAGACGAGGTCGATGCCGGCGCTGTCGATCAATCGATGCGCAAAGCCAATTTGGGCCTCGGGAACCTCGTAGACCCAATTGGCTCCCCAATGGATCGACGCAATCGCGACATCGTTTTCGCGCTTGACCCGCGCCACACCTCGCTGAATTCGTTCGATATCGCTCTGCGAGAGGTCATCGAGGAGGTTGACGCCGGCTCGTTCGTCGCTGGCCGACCAATCGGCGGGAATACCGCTGGTTTGAGAGCCGAACGAAAAGACAACGACTCGCCCCTTACCGCTCACATCGAATACCGCGGGGACCTCGGCTTCCGTGCGGTTCATGCCGGCGCCTGCCGTCACCAGCCCTGCCCGTTGCAATGTCTCCAACGTCTCTGCGAGGCCGCGGTAGCCCCAGTCGAGCACGTGGTTGTTGGCAAGCGAACAGCAGTCGATCGCCGCGGCTTTGAGGCAGCCGACGTTTTTGGGGTGCATCCGATAGTGGACATCTTTTGCGCGCCAATAGTCGTCGCTCGTCGTGACGGCCGTCTCCAGGTTCACGACGCGCACATCGGGCGAAATGCGGTTCCACTGCTCCAGTGCGTAGCCCCAGACGTAAGAGTCGTCGACCGGTCTGGGAATCGGCCCATTCGTCCCTTCTGCCATCTCGAGGTAGTGTCTCGCATCTCGGACATAAGGCTCGTGCAGTTGAGGATCGCTCGCATTGGGCAGCACCTGGTCGATTCCTCGGCCCGTCATGACGTCACCGCAAAGCGAAATCGTGATCGGCAAAGTACGTTCGACGTCGCGAACCGTTTTTTCTTGTTCGTCGTTCCGTTCCATGCTCTAGTCCTGTGGCTCCGTTCGATCGCGGCGACGGATCGGGACGAGCCGGAGCGTGGCCAGCACGACGACGGCAAAGAGGACATAGGCCGTCGTAAAAACCCAAGGCGGCAGATCAAAAAACAGAATCGCATGGACGCCGCGGCCGACGAAACTGCCCGCCGCCGGCACTTCGCCGGCCAAGCGCCGGAGTTGACTTTCCCAGGCCGTCAGCGGGCAAACGATGCCCGCTACGGCCTCGCACGCCACGACCATGATGGCCGCCAGGTGCGTCCAGCGAAACCAGCCATCTCGCACCCATGACCAGTGCAACCAGGCGCCCACGAGGATGGCGATCTGGCCTATCACGATGAAGGCCACATAAAGCAGATGAAGCACGACGAGGACGTCAGCCAAGAGGGAGTAGCACATAGACGCACCTTGACGCACCTCACGTGCCATGACGAACCGAGAGGCTCGCGGTTGGTTAGCATCTGAAGGCTGCGAAGCATTAAGTCGACGGCAGGTGTGCTCATTCGACCGGTTAAGTGTGCGAACGAGCGCATGCGAAGATCGCCCGCATTCGATATGTCGGCGTTTGCCGCGGCGAGTCGCGATGGAACGCATGTTGCGACGACGAACCGGCTATCGGGCGAAGTACGGAGAAAATCAACACCGGTTGGAGCGTTTTCAACCGGGGCTTCGCCGCGAAGCAAGTGAAGGTGAGGTGATTTATGCTGCGATCTCTGGTGCCACTCCGCGAAAGGCGGCTCGCCCGACCGGTCGAGCGAATCGTCGAAGAAATGCAAGACATGATGGAACGATTCTGGGAAGAAGGCGAGGGGCCGCTGGCGAGGTTGGAGACTTACTATCCCAAGGTGAACCTGGCCGAGACGGATGGCAACTTGGAGGTCAGCGTCGACCTGCCCGGCATGAAGCCCGAAGACATCAAGGTCGAAATGCGAAACGGCAACCTGGTGGTCTCTGGCGAGCGGAAGGAAGAGAAGGAAGAGAAGGGGAAGACGTACCACCGGATCGAACGCAGCTACGGTTCGTTCTGCCGCACCGTTCCGCTGCCGGCCAAGGTCGAGGAGGGAAAGATCGACGCCAAGTTCGCCAACGGCGTGCTGAGCGTCACGCTTCCCAAGAGCGAGCAAACCAAGCCCAAGCAGATTGCCGTAAAGACCTGAACGCCAGGACGGTAAGGATCAAAGGGCTCCGCGACGGCTCTATGCGCGTCGCGGGGCTTTCTACAAGGGGCGTTGAGGGAGCCAAACATGACAGCGCAAAACTGGATTCGACAAATTCTTCACAAACGCCGCATCCCCTTCCAGGAAGTGCACCACGCGGAAGGTTTTACTTCACAGGATGTTGCCAGGCAGACGCACATGAGCGGACGCCGCGTGGCCAAAGTTGTTATCGCCATGGCCGACGGCCTGCCTGTCGAGCTCGTGCTGCCCGCCACACGGCACGTCGTGATGGATCGGCTGCGAAAGGTCTTGAATGCGCACGACGTGCGGTTCGCCACCGAGCATGAGATAGAACGCTGTTTCGCGGATGTCGAACCGGGCTCGATTCCTCCGTTGCCCCATCGGCAGTGGCATGAAGTGCCCGTGATCATGGATGAGGCAATGAAAGTCGACGGCGAGCTGCTGATTCAGGCAGGCACGCACACGGATGCCGTGCGGTTGCAGTTCGACGATTGGTTCAAGCTGGTGAAGCCACGCGTCGAGCAGTTCAGTGCCGAAGGGGACGTGACCCGCATCAGTTCGGCCCGGCGTGCACCGCCCAATGAGGCCAACAGCTTGCCGCAAGAGACATGGCTCTTGCAATTCCTCACCGATCTTTTGGCCGTGCTGCACCTGCAGGCCAAGGAGATCGAGCGCCTCTCGGCTCACGTGGAACAACATACCGACCGGCTGCTGGAGGAGTCGAAAATGCCGCTCGTCGTCTCAGAACTGAGCGCGTTGCACGCCGACGTCAAAGACCGGCAGTGAGGAGAAACCAAAATGCCCTACTACGAGTACAAATGCGCGAAATGCGAAACCGTCTTCACATTGATGAGGAGCATGGCCGAGTTCGTTCGTCCCAAACCGATCAAATGCCCCGGCTGCGGCAGCAAGCAGGTCATGCGGATCTATAGCCCGATCTTTGTCCGGACGTCGAAGAAGTCGTGACCTGCGTCAGGTCACCCGCGCGGTGGCCGGACTGCTGAAACAGCACGCCGCCCACGGCGAGATTGAATCCCTGATCGCCACGCTGCCGCACGATTTGAAACTGCTCTGGAAAGAATCAATCGCCTACGCCGATATCGACGTCGTACAGCTCGAAAATCAGATCGGCTTCCAGCGCCTGGTGGTGGCGCAGCGCCGTAAGCAACCATCCGCAGCGCTGACGAATATCGTGAAAGTTGAGCGGCTCACCCTCGGCGTGATGTGCCAGATGTTTATCGATGGCGTCCGCTTGCCGCAGCAGGTCGGCATGTTCGTGGCGCAATCGCTCGATACGCCGGTGAAAGTTCGGCTCGACCGATTCCAAGTCGCCCAACAATCCACCCGCCGACTCGGTCGAGCTTACGTGTTCCGCCAGCGTGCTCTGAAGTCTTCGGAGAGTGGTTCCGACCCTCGCGCACCAGGCTGACAGGCGATTTGGTGCCGGTGACGCTAAGGCTCCTTCCAAGGTATGCGTGGCATCAAGTAAAGCATCGTGATAGGGCCTGGCGGCCAAGATCTTATGGCTGGAATCGATGGGTTTGCTCACGGTTGGCCCTTCCTAGAGAGATGCGACCGGTGCCAAGCAATCGATTATACAAAAGGAATCGCCGGCTGCTGTCATTTCCTGTTTCGGCTTACGTGTGCTCCAGAGCGAGCCAAATCACAGCGCGCAATCCCAGGGCACCTCCGGTTACTCGGCCGCCACCAACACCGAAGGGCGGCACGCGACTACCGCACACGGCGCGTCGCGGAGCACGGCCTCCGCCACGCTCCCGGTGATGAGCCGCCCCAGACCTGACCGCCCGTGTGTGCCCAGGACGATCGTCTCCACGTTCTCTCGTTTGGCCAGCTCGACAATCTGTCTCGCCGGATCGCCGTGCAGGAGACGATGCTCACAACGGATGCGCGGGTCGGCGACGGTCACCGCACTTAACTCCTCCAACTCCGCGTCCGAGGCGCGGGGTTCTTCGTCGAACAGCTCGCCGACCGGGTATTCTTCGAGCTGCGACACATGGGCGATGAGCAGCGTCACACCGCGCTCACGGGCCAGCGCGGCCGCACAATTCAACGCGTCCCGGCTCGCCGGCGAATAATCGGTCGCAAATAGGATCTTTTGTGCAGACATGGCCTTGCTCCTTTCAGGTAATGGTTAGGGGGCTGGCGAGGATTTTGGGCAACGGTCTGCCGATGCCAAGTAGCCTACGCAACTGTCCAGCGTCGTCAGGCTGGGATAGTCTTTTTCCGGAATTTCAATCCCGATTTTCTCGTGCAAAGCAAGAATGAACCGCAGAAAGTCCATGGAATCGATGTCCAACTGACTGCGGAAACTCACATTCGGACGAAGCTGAGCCGGGTCGGCTTCGGGCGCGACCTGGCAGAGTGCTTCGATGACGACGGAACGGATTTCGTCGGATGTCATAATCTTTCCGGCTCCTGTAAGAGACGATCGACCGCGGCCAGGAAAACGGCACCGCGGTGCCCATCGCTGACGCGGTGGTCGGCCGACAGCGTGGCCGTCACAACCGGCCGAGACACAAGTTGACCATTTACCGACCAGGGACGCTCGACAAGCTTGCCGAAACCGACCAGCGCCACCTGGGGTGGGTAGATGACGCCGAAGACAGCCTCGACCCCTTGTTCGCCCAGGCTCGTTACGGTGATCGTCGGGTCGGCCAACTCTGAGCCGCGCAGTCGGCCGCTTCGGGCACGGCTCACCAGGTCGAGAAAGTTCTTCATCAAGTCGTCGAGCGTGAGTTGATCGGTATGGTGCAACGCGGGCGCCACCAGGCCACCTCGCCGGAGTGAAATGGCGACGCCCACGTGAATCGCCGGCTTCAACTCGACATGGTCTTTCAACCAGAGAGCGTTCAGTTCCGGGACCTCGCGGAGGGCCAAAGCGACGGCCTTCAGCAGCAAGGCGCCGTACAGCAACCGATTTGTCATGGGACGCTTCCTGTTTTCCTCTGCCAACCAGGTCACGGCGCGCTGCATGTCGATCGTCGTGCTCAGATAGTAATGGGGGATTTCGCGTTTCGAGCGGGTCATGGCGGCGGCGATCACCTGCCGCATCGCCGCGGCCTGGTCAGGGGTCGGCGACGGCGACGCCGCAGCCGCGGCAGTTGGCGCGGCGGCCCTTTTCGCCGCCACGGCGCGCTCAATATCTTCGCTCATGATCGCCCCCCCGCGTCCCGTGCCGCGTACGATCGATGGGTCGATGCCCAACTCCAGGGCCAGCCGACGGGCGGCGGGTGAGATGCGCAAGCGAGTCTGATCAACGGCTGATGGTGCTACGGCGGCGGGAGTTGTTACCGGTGCGGCTTGCGGCGGCGGAACGAGTGCGATCGAAGGTGCGGCTGCAGGTGCCGCGCCGTTGTCGCGGATGATCGCCATCGCCGTGCCAATAGGCACTTTCTGGCCGGGTTGGATCAGCAACTTCTCGACCGTTCCGGTGCTGAACGCTTCGGCCTCGATGACCCCTTTGGCGGTCTCGACCTCAGCCATGATGTCGCCGCGGCGGATCGACTCGCCCGGCTGCTTCCGCCAGGCTACGAGCGTGCCGAACTCCATATCAGCTCCGAGTTTGGGCATCACGAATTCAGCCATGGCGATCAAACATCTCCCGCACGCTGGCGACGATCTTTTCCGGTTGCGGCAGGGCAGCCTGCTCCAGATGGCCGGCATACGGCATCGGCACTTCCGCGCTACACACGCGCGCCACCGGCGCGTCGAGATCGAAAAAACCCCCTTCCATGATTTGGGCGCTGATCTCGCCCGCCAGGCTGCACGTCCGCCAGCCTTCGTCGACGACGAGGGCCCGATGCGTGTGCGCCACCGATTCGAGAACGGTAGGCATGTCTAGCGGCCGTAGCGAACGCAGATCGATGACCTCGGCCTCAACCCCCTCGCTCGAAAGTTGGTTGGCGGCGGTCAGGCACTTGCCCAGCGAGCCGCCGTAGGTGATCAGGCTCACGTCGCGACCCGGCCGGCGTATGGCGGCCCTTGTGATATCGGGATCGCCGGCCGCTTCGTCCAGTTCGCCTTCCAGCGGATAAAGCATGGCATGCTCGAAGATAAACACCGGATCGGGTTCCTTGAGGGCGGCCAGCAGCATACCGCGTGCGTCAGCCACCGTGGCCGGCGCAAGGACTTTGATGCCCGGCACGTGGGCATACCACACCTCGAGGCTGTGCGAGTGCTGGGCTGCCAATTGCCGGCCGCCGCCGCTGGCCATGCGCACGACCAGTGGGACACTGACCTGCCCTCCCGACATGTGCCGCAGCGCGGCCGCGTTATTCACCACCTGGTCGAGTGCCAGCATGCTGAAATTGACGGTCATCACTTCGACGATGGGCCGCATCCCTCCCAGCGCCGCGCCGATACCCGCTCCCAGAAAGGTCGATTCGGACAGCGGCGTGTCGCGGATACGCTCGGGGCCGAATTCTTCCAGCAATCCGCGGCTGCACGCATAGGATCCGCCATAGCGCCCCACGTCTTCCCCCATGAGAAAGACTCGCGAATCCGCCAGCAGCGCGTCGCGGAGTGCAGAACGGACCGCTTCACGATAGGTTGTCTTCATGACGGCACCGGCGTGTAGACATCTTTGGTCAGGTCTTCAACCGGCTCCCAGGGGCCAGCTTCAGCAAAACTGACGGCCGCCACGACTTCGGCCGCGACGCTCGACTCGATTTCGGCCAGGTCGTGGTCACCAAGCCACTGCCTCTCGCGCAGCCAGACGACGAAGCTCGTGATCGGGTCGCGCTTTTTCCATTGCTCGACTTCGGCCTTAGTTCGGTAAAGTTCAGCGTCGTACATCGAGTGGGCGCGAAAGCGATAAGTGCGGGCTTCGAGAAAGTAGGGCTCGCCGCCGTGCACGGCGTCCACCGCTTGGCGAGCCGCTCGTTCGACTGCCAGCACGTCCATGCCGTCGACCACCTCGGCGGGAATGCCGTAACCGGCCGCCTTAGCGTGGATGTCGGTCCGCGATTGGTGCCTCTCGATGGCTGTACCCATAGCGTAACCGTTGTTTTCACAGAGAAACAACACGGGCAACTTCCAAAGCGCGGCGAGATTAAGCGACTCGTGGAACTCTCCCTCCGCCACCGCACCGTCGCCGAACAGGCAGGCCGTCACGCGACGGCGGTGCTGCAACTTGTCGGCGAGCGCCAATCCCACAGCTATCGGCAAGCCGCCACCGACGATAGCGTTACCGCCGTAGAACCGCCGCGAGACGTCGAACAAGTGCATCGAGCCGCCGCGCCCCCGGCTGCAGCCGTTGGCTTTGCCGTACATCTCGGCCATCACGGCGCCGGCCGGAATGCCGCGTACCAGCGCGTGCCCGTGCTCGCGGTAAGTCGCCACGATCGCGTCGTCGGCCGAGAGCGCGTGCAGCGCACCGACCGCCACGGCCTCTTCGCCGATGTAGAGGTGCAAGAAGCCGTGAATCTTGCCGAGCGTGTAGAGCTCGGCAGACTTCTCTTCGAAACGGCGAATGAGGATCATATCGCGCAACAGACCCAGCGCGTGGCGACGTTCGGCGGCCATGGATTGCGCTTCGATGACTGCGGTCGCAGGTTCGCTCGGCATGGGGATCAGATAGGTAAGTTTGAAAAGGATGCCGTTGTTTCTGTCGTGTAGCCGGCTAGGCGCCGGCGCTCTCCAGCGTCGAGACGTCTCCCTCGGGCAGCCCCAGTTCGCGGGCCTTGAGCAGCCGACGCATGATTTTGCCGGCGCGGTTCTTAGGAATCGCCGGGAGGAAGCTTAACTCCTTCGGTGCCACCGCCGCGCCGAGCCGCACGCGGGCGAAAGCCAGCAGCTCGCGGACGAGCGAGTCGGTCGCTTCATGCCCTGGCTTCAGCGCGACGAATGCCTTCACGACCTCGAGCGCGACAGGGTCGGGCTTGCCGATCACTCCCGCCTCGGCCACCGCCGGATGCTCCAGTAGCACGCTTTCGACTTCAAAGGGCCCGATCAGATGGCCGGAAGTCTTGATCACGTCGTCTTTGCGGCCGACGAACCAGAAATAGCCGTCACCGTCGCACTTCGCCAGGTCACCCGTCAAATAGTAGTCACCGACAAAACACTTCTGGTACCGTTCGGGCTCGTTCCAATAACCGCGGAACATAGAGGGCCACCCAGGCCGCAGCGCCAGCTCGCCTTGTACGTTGGGCTCGCGGACGACTTCCAGACGTCCGTCGTCAGTTCTTCGCACGATCGCCGCTTCGATGCCAGGCAAAGGGCGCCCCATCGAGCCGGGGCGGATATCCATCGCAGCATAGTTGGAGATCATGATGCCGCCCGTCTCGGTTTGCCACCAGTTGTCGTGGAACGGCAGTCCAAGCGCCTCGTGCCCCCAGACCACGGCCTCGGGGTTCAGCGGCTCGCCAACGCTGGCCAGAAAGCGCAGGCTGCTCAGATCGTATTTCTTGGCCACTTCCACACCGGAGCGCATCATCATGCGGATCGCCGTGGGCGCGGTGTACCATACGGTGACTTTCTGATTCTGTACGATGCCATACCAGCGGTCGGCGTCGAAGTCGCCCTCGTCGATGATGCTCATCACGCCGTTGGTGAGCGGAGCGATGATGCCGTAGGACGTGCCTGTCACCCATCCGGGATCGGCGGTACACCAGAAGACGTCGTCGGGGTGCAGGTCGAGCGCCAGCTTACCCGTGATATGGTGCGCCAAGACGGCCTGATGAACATGAAGGGCGCCCTTGGGGGTGCCCGTGGTGCCGCTAGTGAAGTGCAGCAGGGCCGGTTCGTCGGGGCGCGTAGCCTCGATCATGAACTGGTCGCTGGCGGCGTGCATCAGACTCTGATAGTCGTGCGTGCCCGACACGTCAGCGGATCCGCGATCGTTCCCCACCAACACCACGTGCTGCAACGAAGGAAGCTCTTTCCTGGACGCCGCTACCTTCCGCTCATAGAGCATTTGCGTGGTGACCAGCACTTTCGCCTCACCTCGCACCAGCCTCGCTTTAATCGGCTCCGGGCCGAACGCTGAAAAGAGGGGACAAAAAACGCTCCGATTCTTGAGGGTCCCCAAGGCGGCCACATAGAGCTCTGGAATTCGACCGGACAGCACGAACACCCGCTCACCGGGACCGACCTCGAGGCCGCGCAACACGTTAGCAAAACGGTTCGTCAATTCGGCCAGTCGGGCGAAGGTAAAATCCTCGCTCGCCCCCTCTTTGCCCAGCCAGCGGATTGCGAGCCGATCGCCTCGGCTTCCGGCCGCATGACGGTCGACCGCCTCGTGGGCGATGTTCAAGCCGTTGGACCCGGGCAAGCCGTCGAGCTCGCGACGGGCGTCTTCCCAGCGAAACCGAGCTCGATACTCGTCGTAATCGCGCAGGTTCGGCTCGACTTTCCAATCGTGGCGCGATTTAACGATCGTTTTCCACGGCATGGCCGCCCTCCCATTGGTTCTGAGGTGACCTTGTCGCCGTTACGCGGGGAGTTTTTCCCAGCGCTCACCCACTTTCTTCATGACCTCGGGCAAGGTGGTATATTCCATCTCCTCCATTGGTAGCCGGTGCGGCTCGAAGGGGCCATGCCGGCGCAGGTGGTCGGCCATGGCGTTGCACTGCGCGCGAGCGCCGTCGAAACCCGGGTCGTCGAACATGTCGCGCGGGCCGATCAACCGCCCATCGGCAATCTGGAATCCGAGCGAGGTCACCCGCGGCGGTCCGTCAAAACGGCTGGGGGTAGCGCTGCGCACGGGGACCGGCAACAGCGGCCCGTAATGAGACCCGCGCATCCAGCCCTGCACGATGTGCGGCATGGTGAACGGCTCGAGCACTTCACCGACCGCAGGAAAGTCCCCCTGGCAACGGACGACGCATACCGGATCATCTTTGCCGACGTACTTGCCGGCAATGAGTGCCAGCCGCTCCGTCGAAGAAACGGCCGCGATGTCGCCGGCTTTTGTGTAGACGGCCTTGATCGGATAGCGGCCCGAGGCGCCGATGAACACCAGCAGATCGTAGATTTCCTGCGGGGCGTTGAGGGTGATGCGGCGGTGCTCCTTGACGTCGTGAACTTCAAAGCGAAAACCGCCGTGCATGGTGGGGGAGATCACCAGGCCGGCCGTATTGAACGGATCGGCGAACATTTTATAGAGCGGCAGGTTCCACGCGCCGGCTGACGTCTTGTCGGCCATGAAGACGATGACCGGTTCGCTCTTCCGCTCGGTGAACTCCATTTCGGCGACGCCGGGGCCCATGCCGCGGACGTTGCCAGAAAAGGCGTCGGCCAGCAGATCCTGGCCGGCGCCATAGAGCTTGAGCCGCTTGGCGACTTCGGTCCCCGATTTGAATACGTCCCAGGCCAAGCGGTGAATATCTACGTTGTTCGTACCTTTCCGGTGCGTCATGAGCAGTTGCAGGTCGTCGCCGCACGCCGTGACGTGGAAATCAATGAGCGTGCCCGCGGTCTGCGCGGCGGCCAGCCGCGTTTTGCCTTCCTCGATCAAATCGGGATGGATGCTGGAGTGACCGACAAAGCCGCCGATGTCGGCCTTGATGACGCTGAAGGTGAGTTTCGATTCCATCTTGTCCTCTCGATAAACGGGGCCAGGCGCCTCGGCTGATTGCGAAAGCTGAAACGCATCGCACCGACTGGGGCACGCAGAAGCAAGGAAGCATTCCATGTGCCATGAGCCAACACCCCGCTGGCCAGGGCAAAGGCCGGCGTGCAAACCTCACGTTGCCGGTTGCTGCTCGTGGGCCTGCTGCTGCATGATGAGGGCTCCTCGCCGTCCGTTTTCGCTCGCAATGCTGTCCTGGTTCTGCCCGGGGACGCAACTCTGCTCGATCCTGCGATCATCGTTGCCGTGCGTTTCCGCTCGCAGTGAGCGATTGTGTCCGAATCTGCGAGTCTGGATCCGTCACGCAGTACGAGATCTGGCGAATCGAAAGCCATGAAAACGTCATCGGCAAGTTACGGCCTTACCCGCATGCTGGTTGACGCAGGGACACTCCTGGCGTGTCCGCGGCGCACGCACAAGTAAAGGCATTGAACCGCAATCCGACCTTGCCCGCCGGTGTACGCAGCGTAGGCGAGCTAGAAGAATTTCATCACGGCAGCATGCGCGGTACCCCGATGGGCCGACACCGAGCGCAAATCGGCCTACCGCGCCGCGGCCTTGAAACACATCGAGGACGAAGGGGCGACATCGCCGGAACGCGGCGCCACAATCGAACTATTGGGCCGCCTGCCTGGCGCCGGGGCGGCCCAGGCACCGATCGAGGCATTACCGGGGTTGCCGCGCGAGGATTGGGCCAAGGCTAGGAGGACGCTCGAAAAGCTGACCGCAAAGCGCTTCGGGCCCAAAACCGGCGACGGTCTGGCCCAGGTAAAGGGAGCCCAGAAAAAGTGGGGGGCCTGGCTGGACGAGCAAAAGACACGCTGAACGAGCGATTCCCGGTCGAGAGCATTTGCGATTCGTCCTGAGCCCACTACACTGAGGGGTCGATTCGCTGCCGCGCCCTCACGCGAGGCCATGTGCGCCAACAAGAGGATAGATGGTGAGGAAACCATGACAGACGGGTTCGATGCCTACGCGGAATGGTTGCAAATCCCGGTAGATCGGCGACCTCCTACGCATTATGAACTTCTTGGATTGCCGGAGTTTGAAGAAGACTCCCAGCGGATTTACCAGGCCGCCAAGGAACGCATCGCGGTTTTGCGGCGATACCAGTTAGGCCAACGTGCGGCGGAAGCGTTGCGTTTGCAGAGCGAGGTCTCTCAGGCGCTCGATTGTTTGAAAACGCCAGCGGCCAAGGAGCGATACGATGAGACACTCCGCGCCGAGCGGCAATTGCCGTCCGACATGGCACTCGACCCCGTTCGATCTTCCACCGCCGCCAGGCCGGCCGCTGATCCCGCGCCCCGTCCTGTGCTCCCCTCGCGCCCCCCTGCCGCTGCGAACACGCAACGTCCGACAATTGGCGCTTGGTTCACAAGCCCGCTCGGCGTTTCCCTTTTGGTGGCGGGCAGCATTCTCCTTCTAGCCGGCGTACTCTTGGGCGCCCGGCTTGCGCTCACGGCGGGCTCAACGAAAGCCGTCCGCGTTACCGACACCAGACGCACCGCGAGCGAGCCATCGAAGGTGCATTCGGCCGATGAGTCACCGCCGACCGATGAGCTGACGCCGCTCATCGCAGAAGCGGAACGACTGGCCGGGCTTCTCGAAGCCGATCTGCCCGCCTCGGTCGAAGACATCCTCCTCGCCGGGAAATATGGCACGCCGGAAGACCTGCGTTCCCTCGCCGACGAGGCGGAGACGACACGATCCGATCTACAATCGGACCCGCGCCTGGAAAAACTTCGCGGCCTGTCGGCCAGGATCGACAGCCGGGCCTCACGCGCAACCGCCAGAATGGTGAAGGACCGTCTCTCGAAAATCCAGAGCCGCCTAAGGGAACCGATCGCCACGAATCCTAAGTTCATCGCCGAATTGGACGCGCTTGACGAACTGCAGCGCGTGCAGCGGTCCTGGAAGCGACTGGAACTTAGCGAAGCGACCCGTTCCCGCGCCAACCAGATTTTGGCCTCGCAAAACGCCGGCGCGGGCCACGGCCTGGCTTGGCTGGCGGCATGCGCACTACTCCACGAGAACGCGCTCGCGGCGGGACCCCGTCGCGCGATGCTTGATGCCTGGCAGACGGGGTATTCCGACGAGGAGCGAGCCGCACTTTGCCAGGCGCTGCTGCTATCGGGCGACAAAGAATTGGTCAACGAGGCAGTCCAGCGGATCAACCAGGAGCCGCAACTCCTCGGACACTACAACGCTGAAGATCTGCTGCCGCTGGTTGAGAACAACGGTGAGCTGTGGCAGCCCGCCCGAAGCGCTCTGAGCGACCACTTCGGCGGCTCGCACGGCGACCGTCTCGCGAGTATCTTCGGGCCTGCGGATCCACCAGATCGCAAGCCCGAAACCGTTTCTGTTCCAACAACTCCTTCTCTCTACAGCCCACCGAGTGGTCCGGGAAAGTGGACCACGATTATCGCGTTGGCAAAGGGCAAGCCATTACTGCCGGACGAAGTGAATCTGGAGAAGAACGAACTGGCGACGATCGAACGGGGGCTACCCGAGAACGCTTTCAAGTACGCGAACCCAAAGTCGCCCAAGGGCGCCTTGCTGATCCATTCCACGTATAGTTTGAAGAGAGGCGACTCTCTCAGCCTCGACGGCTGGACGATCTGTCGTCACGATAACGGTTCGCCCAAGCTGGCGGTGCAGTTCGACAACGACAACCGTAAAGGCCCTCTGCGACTTTGGGACGCCGATACCAAGTTGCGGCTCTATGCCAGCTACACAAACGACCGGCTGCACGGCCCTGCTTGCCTTTTTGAAAACGGAAAGCCGAGCATCGTCATGAACTACGTAGGCAATCAGCTCAAGGACAAATACCTCGTCGATTACCAGAGCGGCCGTCCCGTGGCGCGACCGGTCGAAGAATTGCCGCCTGACCTGGCTCAAACGTGGGCCGCCGGGGAGAAGCAGTTCGAGGAGTTGAGCGACGAGATCAAGCAGCAAGAGATAAAGTTCAAAAAAGCGCTCAAAAGTGCTTTCGAAGAATATCAGCGAAACCTGATTACGATGCGCAGCCAAAAGAAGCGTCAGCGCGACAAGATGAATGAGACGAGGAGCAGGGCCGAATGGCAGGCGTCGGCAGCCCGGACCATCGGTGCCATGGCCATCGGCGCCGGAGGCGGCTTCTGACTAAGAGATCGGAGAACCGGCGTTGTCGTGCGGGCATTTCGCCGGCCGCCGGTTATCAGCAAAGGGGCGCCGCAGTACTAAAGGCGACATTTCAAATTAGCGCATACCATTCGGCAAGGCCAAGCTGGCTCGTGACTCTGCTTGTCTGTCTGGAGCTCTGGTTGCCGGCGTCGTCTCAGGCCGCCAGCAAGCAAGAGGTCGACAAGGCGATCGATCGTGGGGTCAAGTTTCTCAAAGAGTCGCAGCAGGTCGATGGGAGTTGGAATTATGCGGCGCCGGGTGCGACCGCTTTGGCCGGGCTCGCCCTGTTGGAAAGCGGTCTTGTAAAACCCGCCGATCCTGTCGTACGCAAGACGGCCGTCTACCTGCGCGCCCACGGCGAGGAAACGGGAACGTATTCCTTGGCTCTGATGATCTTCTTCTTCGACCGTTTGGCCGAGTCCCGGGATAAGTATCTGATCAAGCAGCTCGGCGAGAGGCTCCGCGATGGGCAGTTGGAGGGCGGCGGTTGGACGTATACCTGCACGGCGCGTCCAGAGGGTCGAGGTTCAAGTTCCATCCGGCGCGACCGCTCCCGGCCGGCGTCGGGCAACTTTCAACCGCTGGTGGGTGAGGGTGGAGGAGACAACTCGAATACGCAGTTCGGCTTGATGGGGCTTTGGGTCGCCCGGAGGCATGGGGTTGAAGTCACGAATGCCCTGTCGAAAACGGACGAACATTTCAGGAAGCAACAATCGGAAGATGGTGGTTGGCCGTATAGCGGTCGAGGCGGTTCGACGGGCACCATGACCTGTGCGGGCCTGTTGGGCCTCCTGGTGCATCAAGGGAACCAGGCAATATTGAAGGCAGGCACTCTCGCTGAGCTGAAGAAAGGCACGCCTGGTCGGCTCTCCGTGGCGATGGATGATCCTGCCGTCAAGCGGGCACTCGCCCGACTTGAATCCTCTCTCACTTCGACGGCGCCTCGAACCCAAATGGTCATGCAGAGCAACGGACTCTACTTTTGGTGGTCCGTCGAACGAGTCGCCATGGCCTACGGACTGAAACAGATTGGCGAAGTTGATTGGTATGCCGAGGCCGCAAAGTCGGTGTTGATCGCGCAGCGAGAAGATGGAAGCTGGACCGATTACGCGCCTCCCGTGGGCACGAGCTTCGCTATTCTGGTTCTCAAGCGCGCGAACCTGGCACGCGATCTGACGGGGCTGGTCACCGGCCACACCGGACGCGAGTCGGCGCTGCGCTCGGGCGTCGGCGAAGAGGCGCTACGGGAGTTGGCAAAGCGCGCTGGTTCAAACACTGGCCCGCTCAGAATGGCGGACATTCCCAATGCTCCGCCTGACAGGCTCGTCGCGGCACTGGCCGATGCCGACGACCGGCAGCAGACCGCCATCCTGCGCGAACTGCACGACCGCAAAGGGACCGAGGCGACGTTGGCGCTAGGCGAGGCCATCGGCAAGCTGACAGGCGACGCCCGCGCCACCGCCCGCAAACTCCTGGTTCAGCGTCTGACACGCATGACCGCCAACACGCTGGGCAAGTACCTCGACTCGGACGACACCGAGGTGCAACGTGCCGCCGCCGAAGCCGCGGGCGCCAAACAAGAGCGATCCCTCTCTGGAAAGCTGATCGAGCTGCTAAGCGTGTCGAACGTCGAAGTTGCCAACGCGGCTCACGCGGCGCTCGTGAAGGCGACCGGAGAACAGTTCGGGCGCTTTGAAGGCGCCAAGACTACCGAGCGCTTCGTAATCGTCAAACGTTGGAAGGCCTGGCAGGCACGCGCGGCCGGAGCCGACAAGTAAGCAGACTCTTTTCGTTTGCGGCAGATGACTCGAAAATCAGGTCTTGAATATCTGCCCACACTTCGGACATTTCACGGCACTGACGTTGCCCGCGGGCAAGCGGAGCGGTGTGTTGCAATTCGGACATTGCAGCACCTTGGTGGTCGTTGCCGGTGCAACGGGCGAACCGGAAGATGGGGCGCTCGACGGCGCCGTCGGCTGGGGGGACCGCATAGGGGGCGACGATGGCGTTGGGCTTGCGCCGGAGGACGCGGGCTGCATCGCCGCCGGCCGCGTGGGTTGCAGCGGGGAGGCGGCCAAGGAGCCCGGCTCGCCCGAAGCCGAAGAGTCGACCTGAATTGGCTTCTTGCAAACCAGGCATGCGACCGTGCTGCCCCGGATCGAGTCCTCCAGCAACATGAATTTGCGGCACTCAGTGTGAGGGCATTGAACGATGAAAGGCATCTCTCGGCACCGTCTCGGTAGGGTCAACGTATCTTCAGGTTCTGCACGAACTCCGCTTCACGGCGGATGTCGTCTTCTGTCAGCCCGTATTCGCGTTTGATTTCGGCCTGGGCGAATCGACCACCGGTCATGTCGAGGGCCATGACGCTGATCCGGCCGTTCGCGCCGTAGCCGAGGCGTACCTGTACGGGCGAGCGCACGGGCAGGTTCGGCGGCAGCCCGCTCACCCGGCACTCGCCTATGGGAATGTTGTCGTTGGGCCTCTCCGATTCTCCCTCCAAGACCTTGACCACAACGTGGGTCGCTCCGGCCCGTGTCAGGCGAAAGATGCGGCTGGCTGCGAAAGGGAGTTGCGTGTTCTTCGCAATCACAAAGGCATTCAGCGGCTGGCCATCCTTCGTCGCCTCGATGCCCAGGCTGTAAGCATTCACGTTGAAAACCTCTACGTCCTTAAGTTCAGTTCTCAGGTCGTCGTCGATCTCCAGCTCGCTGATCGTCCCTTTGGCCGCCACGATCCCCGCATGAACGGCCGCGCCGCGGGCCACGACCTGATCGGCATCGAGACTGTCGTCGGCTTCTTTGCCGGTCGCCCGCCGCAACATATCCTTGACCATTGGCATTCGCGTCGAGCCTCCCACCAAAAGCACCCGGTCGACGTCGCCCCAGCCTAACTTGGCCTGCTGCACTACGAGGTCGGTGACGATCTGTGTCTGGGTGAGCAAGTCGCGCGACATTTCCTCGAAGTGTTCGCGCGTCAGGTTGAGTTTCAGTGCGCGCTCCTGGTGGAAACATTCAAGCGGCACTTGCGGCAAGTCGCTTAGCAGGACCTTCGACCGCTCGGCCAAGGCCGTCAGCGCCTCGCGCCGCTGTTCATCCGCAAGCGGATCGATGCCATACCGTTCGCGAAACTCTGCGGCAATGTACTGCACGATCTTCTCGTCCCAGTCCTTGCCGCCGAGCTGCACCGCTCCGTCGGTCGCGAGCGTTTCGAACCGTTTAGCCGCGAGGCGGACGACGGTGACGTCGAATGTGCCCCCGCCGAGATCATACACCAGCGCGGTTAGCTTGCCGCCGGGCAGGTCAAGCTTCGAGATCCCATCGCTAGCGGACTGCCCGGCCATCGCGTATGCCAGGGCCGCCGCTGTCGGCTCATTGAGCACGTCCACGACTTCCAGTCCCGCGATGCGGCCGGCGTCTTCGGTCGCTTTGCGGCGCGTCTCGTTAAAAAAGGCGGGGACGGTGATGACCGCCTTGGTGACGGGGCCGATATGCCGCTCGGCGTCTTGCTTCAACTTGCGGAGGATGATGGCTGACAAGGTTTCGGGACGAAAGACGCGGCCATCGACCGTGCGGGCGTAGCGCATCCCGCCCATATCTCGTTTGACGCACAAGGCGACGCGGCCGGTGTCGACGGCGGCCGCTTCCCGCGCGGCCTTGCCGACCACCGCCGAGTTCCCGTTGAGATAGACAGCGCTGGGCGTGAGCGGGTCACCATCCTTGTTCGACAGGGTGACCGCCCTCCCTTTGGCGTCGAGGTGGGCGATGACGGAAAACGTCGTCCCCAGATCGATGCCTACCAGGTTCTGATGTTCGCCAGGCAAATTCGTCCTCCGTTCGGCAATCTTAGCAAGCTTGCCGTGATTCGACAGCGTGATTCTTGGGGTAAGCCCAATCGCAGAGGGCGGGGGGCCCAACGTCGACCCCCAGCCACTCGCCCGGTTGGCAGCAACGCGGCGTGGAAAGAGAGACCATGTTCCCGTCTCGGCGCGCGGTTGTCCACCAGCCGCCGGCTCGGGGGCGTGAATCGACGACCTGCCAGCGGTTTTCGCCCGTTGCACCGACCGCAGTGAGTTGCTGGGGGCGCACGAGCAGCTCATCGGGGCCGGCTGCTGTAATCGCCAGATGCCCTGTTTCGCCTGCGCAGCCGAGACAGCCCGCTGTCAGCCACGACTGACGCAGTTGAACCACCGGGCCGCTCCAGTGAGCCACTGCCGCGCTGCGCGGCCGCCAGTACAAATCCGCCGGCGAGCCTTCCTGGACCAGGCGTCCGCGATCAAGCACGGCGATGCGGCTGCAGAACTGAACTGCTTCGTCCCACGAGTGCGTGACGAACACACACGTCATGCCTCGCGAGCCGACGCACTCGCGGATGACTTGTAACAGCTCACTTCGCAACGGTGGGTCGAGATGCGCAAGAGGCTCGTCCAGCAGCAAAACATCGGGTTCGACGGCCAACGCGCGCGCAAGCGCCAGGCGCTGGGCTTCGCCGCCGCTGAGCTGCGCCGGGCGGTGCCGCCATACCTCCGCTGGCAGCCGCGCCTCCGACAGCAAGGCTTCGGCCCGCCGGCGGCGATCGCGCAGGGGCAGACGAAACAAAACGCACTCCAAGTGCTGCCGCGCGGTAAGATGCGGCCAAAGGGCCAGGTTCTGAAACACCATGCTGACGCGCGGCGGATCCGCCGACGAGGCACCGACGATCAGGGTGCCCGACGTGCAGCGTGCGAGGCCGGCGACCAGGCGCAGCAGCGTCGTCTTACCCGCCCCCGAGCCGCCGAGCAATCCCACGGTCTGACCCGCTGCAACCGACCAGCAAACCTGGTCCAGCACGCTCAGTTGACCGAATCGTTTCGTAAGATCGTGGCAGTGGATCGACGACATCTCAAACAACCGGTGCTCTTAGACAACCGCTAAACAACGGTTCGTGAAGAGAAAATACGCCAGGACCGGTAAAACGGCTAGGGCCAATTGCAGGAGTGCCAGGCTCGCCGCCACGTGCACCGGCCCGAAGTGCAGAAAAGTGAACAGCCGCAGCGCCAGCGTCCCCCGGCCGGGAGCACAAAGGAGCTGGCTGATTTCCACTTCTCCGACCGTCAGCAGGTAAGCAACCAACCCGCCCGCTAACGCCGGATTGGCCAGGAGAGGCGCGGTGATCCACCGCGCACGGCGCGCTCGGCCGAGCCCCGCCAGCCACGCCGCTTCGTGGCAGGCGGGTGCGATTTGCTGCTCGCCCGACATCATGGCTCTGGCGGCAAACGGCCAGGCACGCGCGGTCAGGCCGAGAATGATCAGCGCGTTGCCGTCGCCGAGCCATCTCAAGCCAAGCATCCCGGCCCGGTTGTAGAACTGCGAGTAGGCCAATCCCAGGACGAGCGCGGGAACGGCGATGGGAACCAGCGCCGCGTGCTCGAGCGGAAGGATCCTCTTCCTCGCCGCCGCGCGTCCGACGATGGCGCCGGCGATCAGTGCCAGCGAGGCCGCCGCCAGCGCGGTGCCCAGCGTGTTGGCGGTTTCCGGAGCGGCCTCGCGCACCGCGGAGAGGAAGTTCGAGACAGAACCGACTTCGACCGCCATCGCCCCGACCGGCAAGACGACGGTGATCGCCAGATAAAGGCCCAGGGCGGCAACCACCACCCAGCGGTAGCGTCCTAGTGCGGTGCGGTGCGACTCACGCTGGTCCGCCACCGCTTCGCCGCCAGCCGTAGGAACGCGGCCCTCAAAAAGGGCTACGGCCGCGGCCGCCAGCAGCGTGACGGTGAGCAAAGCCAGTGCTAACAGCGACGCCCCCAATCGATCAAGATAGTTGGTCAACCGTAAGTACAGCTCGATCGGAAAAAGCCGGCACTGCAAGACGTGTGGCACGGCAAAATTGCCGGCGCTCAACGCGAACGCCAGCAGCCAGGCGGCCGCGAGTTCCGTACGCACGGCACCTAGCAGCCAGCGCCAACGGAGAATCCACGGTAGCGACAAGCGGGCGGCCTCCCAGCCCGCTTGCGGCAGGCGGACCAGGCCGCGGCCGACCAACAACATCGCGAGGGGTGCGTGGATTTCCCCCAGCACGAGCACCGCGGAAAGGTAGTGCCCCTTGTCGCGGTTTGCCAGCCATGCCCGCCAGGCGTCTCCGAGCCAGCGGTCGGCGAGTCCGCTCGGACCATAGCAATAGACCTGGCCCATGGCCCAGACCGCACTGGGGCAGGCAAATGCCACCAGCATCGCAGTGCCCCAAAAGCTGCGGGCCGGTAGGTCGGTCAACTCCAGCGCCACCGCGACCAGACCACCGACGAGCACGGCCAAAGACGCCGCGCCGGCGGCCACTGCCACAGTCGCCACGAAGGCCGGCCAGGGAAAGGCGCGATCACCTGTCACGGTAAACGCGGTGGAGGGGAGAGCCGCGGAAACAGGCGGCTCGCTTACCGTTTCTTCACCGCCGAAAAGGCTGACCAGTGGCAGCAGCAAAATTGCGGCCACGCCGTAGGCCGGCCAGCAAGGCCAGCCGGGCACGTAGCAGCGAACATCGCGAGCGGCTCGGTACGTCACGGCCCGAAATGCTCCAGCGTCCAACGGCTGCTCGAATCGAGTTGCTCGTAGATATCGGCGTATTTCACCTTCATGCTTCGCAACGGCGCCGCGTGGGAAACAAACTTCGGCTGCGGTGAATCGGGCCGGACGGGAAGGTAGCCTTTGCCGTCGGCCGTGAGCGCTGCCTCGACCTGGCGGCTGAGCAGGTAATCGATGAGTCGCCGCGCAGCTTCTCCGTGGGGCGCGCCCCGCACGAGGGCAACACTGCTGGGGACGAGTAGCGTGCCCAGGCCGTCCTGATCGGGGAACACCATGCCGACTGGCTCGCCCTCCGCCTGCCCAGAGAGAACGTCGTCGGTATCGGTCAACCCTACCAAGACCGGCGATGCGCCCGGCCTGGCGCGCGCCACCAGATTCTTGACCATCGCGTTGCCCTCGACAATGCGCACGTCGTTGGCCGACAGGTCATCAAACCACTTCTTGGCTTCGTCAGGGCCGAGCGCGGCGAAAAGGGCTGCGGCGTGCGACCGCGTTGTGCCAAATTGCGGGTTGGCAACGGCGCACTTTCCTCGCCACTCGGACCGGACCAGGTCAAACAGGCTGCGCGGGACCTGTTCAGACGGAACGAATTCGGTGTTGTAGACAATCACGCGCGCCCGCATGGCGACGCTCGTCCATTTCCCGTCGGCCGCTTTCAGATCGGAGGGAATGTCGGCGGCTTGGGGAGAGTCGTAGCGATCGAGCACGCCCCGATCGGCGAGCAGCAAGGTTTGGGCCAGCTCGTTGTTCCAGAAGACGTCGCAGCGCGGCGACTGGGATTCGGCTAGCAGACGCGTTACCAGCCCTGTTGTCTTGGCCGCCTCCGCATCGTAAACCGCGCGGACGTGAATGTCCGACGCTGCCTCGAACTCCTTCAAAAGGGGTTCGGCGTCGCCCCGGTCGATCGCCACGTAGACGACGACCTCGGGCGACCTGTTCGTCCCACAGCCCGGCGGCAAGGCGGCCACGACAGCAAGCCCCAACCATCCGCAAAGCTCCGCACATCGCTTCATTCCGCTTCTAACTCCACCTCGGCGCGGGCCACGACTAGAGCATCACGATCGGGATACCAGGGAAACGACTTATAGCAAAGCTGCACCTCTGCAACCACGGGAGGCTCGACGATCGGAAAGCGGGCCTCGAATGAATCGTCGGCGCGGATTTTCTCTTCACTCGACTCACCCCGGAACGGCGTGATACCCTTGATCAACTCCTGCCGGGCAAGCTTGATCTCGCCGGACGGCGTCCGTTCGATGACCTGAAGGTACAACACGCGATTGTGCCGTTCGCCCGGAAAGTTGTGCCCCGTGGCGTGGTTCGTAGCCTCGACGACCAATTCCGTCCCCTCGCGCCGGCACGCCATCTTCACACCCGAACGAATGAGATCGGGGTCGTGACCGCCAGCGCAGACGTGGCTGCGACCGTTCGCTCGCTCGGCCACCGCCGGCATGTGGCACGATTCGCAGGACTTTTCCTCCCTCGCATACCGACTTTCGGCCCAATCCTTGTAGATGGCCACATGGCAGGCCGCGCACGACCGAGTGGTCAACTCCGCCGTTCGGATGGGCCGGCAAGGCGCGCCGGGAAGGGATCGCGTGGCTGCTACGCCTGTCGGCAAGCCGTGGCAGCACAAACAATCAACTCCCGTTCCCACATCTTCCTCGCGCAGCACGACCGGCTGGCTGGCGTCGGCAATCATCCTCCGCTGCGGCGCGTGGCATGACTGACACTTCCGGTCGAAGCCGAAATGCGCGAACGAGGCTTGCACGTTGGCCTCGCTGAACGATCGGGCGTGATAGGAGCCTTCCCATTCGTCCCACACCTGCTGATGGCACTCGCGACAGTTAAGCCGGGACGCGTCGTTCTGCGGCCGCGAGGCTTCGCGGTGCGATCCACCCCCCAGCGCGATCAAGAGCGCAAAGGCGACGCAACACAAAGCTCCCAGGGCAATTCGCATGGCACCCATATCGATCGAACGTCAACGCAGGGACGAGGATTTTACGACGGCAAACCAACTCAACCTACTCTTCCTCCTCCAGCGGCGACGCCGCCGGAGGAGCGCTGTCCTTGCCGCCCGCGGAGTCGCCGCCAAACTTGCCGATGCTGGCCTTCTGCGCCGCCGCAATCTTGCCGTGGAACTCCTCAATCCGCTCAAGTAGGGCTTTTTGCTCGTCCTGCTCGGCGCCGTCGGCCTCGGTCGCGCGCTCGGCGAGCTGTTCGATCAGGTCGGCCAGTTCGTCGACGTGATCCAGCGTCGCATGCGAGAATCGGCCCAGCGACAGGTAGTCTCCCACGCCTTCTAACGTCTCCAGCGCCTGCTCGGCCTCCGGCAGTCGCCGCTTCAGATCGGTCACTTCGCACTCGCTCCACTCCTTCAGGACAAAATCTCGCGCCGCCTGGTGCCGCGGGTTCTTGATCCGCCAGACCTCCTTGAGGCGGCCGACCTTGTCCTTGAGCTGGGGCTGGTCCGGTTGCTCGGCCAGCGCCTGCTCGTATTTGACGATCGCTTCGTCCCCGTCCCCATCGAGTTCCGACTGACGGCCCAGGTCGATGAGCACGTTGGCGCGGTTCTGGGCGTCATTTCTGGCGATCGTCTGGCGGAGGTTGTCGTTGAGCGTCTCCAGCCCCCGCTCATGCTCGGCGATCTCCCGGTCTTGTTCCGCAAGACGCTTCAGCAACCCGCCGGCGCCGCCCGCCAGTAGTTCGCCCCGTTTCTCGCAGTCCGCCATGCCCTTCTGAATCGGCGGCCGGAACTTCTTGACGAAGGCGAGCGCCGCATCGCATTCGCGCAGAGCTTCCTCATAACGTTTCTGGCCGTTCAGCTCGTTAACGCGGCTGACGTACTCGCGGAGTGCCGCCCGCAGCGCCCGCACGTCCTGCATCAAATAGGTCAGCTCGCGGACGAGGTCATTTTTTTCCCTGGCCTGGCGATCGACCGGGACCTTGCAGACCTGTTCGTTCCAGTCGGCCAGCAGCGGAATTGGAAACCGGATGGGCTTTGTTGCTTGCTCGACACGAACGTAAGCCACGTTCCTGAGCGCTTTGGGCGAGGCGACGTAGCCCTCTGAATCCGAGGCGGGCAAGCGGTTGGCGTCGCCCAGCGCGTCGAAGCCCTTGTCGCCCGCCAGCACCAGACAGCCGCGGACCGGCGCACCCGTTTCCGCGTCGACCAGGCGCAGCCGGATGCGGCCGGTTACCGTGCGCACGCGGATGGCCTGGAAGCCGACCACACGGGCCGACTGCTGCCACGGCTGCGAACGGTTCGACACGACGCGGGCCTTCGCGGGCCCGTCGGCGTGCGACATGCAGAGCACCGTGTTGGGGATGGCCACGCGGGTCGTCTTTTCGCGTTGCCGCACGACCCAGAAAGGCTGCAAGACGCAGTCGTCGGCCAGCCAGGTGGCCAGCCGCTCGGCCCCCTTGGTTTGCGATCCGCGAAATTCCATCCTCACGGTCGCCGGATCGATTCCCGGCTTCACCAGGGCCACAGGCGCGAAGTCTTCCTTTACCGCCAGGCAAATCGACTTGGCCAACCAGGGCCGATCAACGGTGGTGCGCACGCCGGGCGGGCCAACCTGCTGCACATCGCCGTCGATCTGTCGCCAGGCGACGCGGTATTTCCCTTCCTCAAAGCCGAGCTCGAAAACGAACAGCTTGCCGTCGATACCGGCGTCCTGCAATTCGTCGGGCGAAACGTTCCAGTCCAGCAGGTCTTCACCCCCATGCTTCTCCAGCCAGGGATGCCCTTCGATCAGCTCCACTTCGGCTAGGGGGCCGAAGAAGTTGCGCAGTTGATCTCGCACCTGCCAACGCACCGAGTCGGCAAAGACGGCGGTGAAGGCCGGATCGTCGGAGAACCGCAGGCAGACCTTGATCACGTACGGCTGATCGGCCTGCGACGATAGCGGATCGGCCGTGGCAAACAAGGCTGCGATGAGGAGCACCTGAGACATGATGTTGCTGATACTTGGTGTGAGTTTCCGGCGGTGCCTGGTAGACGATTCTGACGTCAAAAAGCCTATTTCGACTTCGGTTCGAGCGTCCAATGTTCCACGTTGGCAAACAGGGAGTGCGACTCCGGGCGCGCCTTCAATCGGTCGCCGACAGCCACGTACGTGTCGAGCTGCCAGAGGGGTATGATCACGGCCGTTTGCGCGATGTGCGCGTGCAGTTTGTGCATCAGCGTCTGCACGGTCGGAAAACGCTTATGCAAGCGGAGGTCGGCAAGGAACTCGCTCATGGCGGCGTCGGGCTCGTAGTTCATGAAATTGGCTCCGCCCCGGCCGCGAGCCGCGTCGTGGGGGTCGAACAGGGAACCCAGCCAGTAAGTCTCGTCGCGGAAATCGTGCCGCCAGTACGCCAGGTCGAAGTCGGAGTCGTACAGCACTCGGTTATAGAATTCCCCCGGCGCGGCCGGCACCAACGCCAGCTCGATGCCGATCGTCTGCAGCTTGTCGGCAATCTGCTTGCAGGCGTTTTCGACGTCCGACTGGTTGGGCGGATAGACCAGGTTGAGCTTCGGGATTGATTGCAGTTCTTTACGGGCATCGTCGGCAAAGGCTTTGGCCTTTTCCGCGGAAAAGGGGGGCACCTCACGATTGTAGGCCCACGAATGAGCCGGAAAGGGTCCCGTCAGCTCGGCGTGATCGGTGGCGTCGCGGCCAGGACGAAAGAACTGGTCGAGGATCTCCTTACGCTCGATACTGTGAGCAATAGCCAGCCGCAGATTCTGGTTGTGCAGGTGCGAACGACGATAGTTGGGCGCCAGGAACCAGACACTGGGCGTCTTGATTGGCAGCACCTTGCGACGCTCAAGGTTGAGTTGATTGACGTGATCGGTGCTGAGCGCGTAAACAAGCTGGATCTTGTCGGAGCGGAATGCGTCGAGGGCAGGAAGAGGATCGAGCCGATGAAAACGTATCTCGCGGATCTTGGGCCGGCCAGTTTGGCGATAGTGTGGGTTGGCTTTGAATTGCACGAATTCCTCTTGCAGTTCGGCCAAGGTGTAAGGACCGGTGCCGACCGGCTCCCGGCTGAATTTACTCAGTTCGTCTTCCGTGCCACCCTGCGGAAAGCGATGCCGCGGCAGCACATAGAAATCCATCAGCGACAGCGGTTGCCAGTAGTCTTGCTTCAGCCGAATGTCGGCCAGGAACGAATTGCTGTGGCGATCGACCGCACCGACCAGGCTGTCCCAGGCGGGCCCGGCGCCAGCGGAGGGCCACTTATGCATCAAGCGGACCGTGAAGTCGACGTCGGCGGCCATGCAGATGTAAGGCGCGTCGTCTGTGTAGTCTGACCATCGACAAAGGGGATAGCGCGGCAATTGAAACTGCCGGCCTTTGGCCAGTGGCACGGGACGCCCTTCGGCAAGCTGGGGAGCGTAGTGTCCACCGGAGGGGCCGTCGGCCGACCAGCGCACCAGACGCTCGAACAACAGCGAGACGGCATGCTGCTCAATCGGCGTCCGTGCGCCCAGGGGCGAGAATTGCCGGGGGAGCTCGGGGTAAGCGCACTCGAGGATCGGATAATCGCGGCCCAGTTTCTGGCGGGCGTCGTCCAGACCGTTCAGATCGGGCCAGATGCCTGCGGCCTCTTCGAGCAGTTCCTGCGCCCGCGGGGGATCACGTTTTGCCAGCTCCAGCGCCTCCTTCAGAAGGTCACCTGCTTCTGTTTTTAGTCGCTGTGCAAATTCGCTCGCCCCACCGAGCCGCTGCCCTGGAAAGCGTCCGGTCAGGTCGCCCAGCAGCCGTCGTGCGGCCTCGAAGTCTTTCGCCTCGGCGGCCTTTTCAGCGGGATCAAGCAGCGCCTTTTGCAATCTCGATCGCAGCGCCTGGTCGCGCACCTCGTCGGCGGACGGAATGTCGCTTCGCAAGCGATCGCACTCAGCCACGGCTTCGGCAAAGGCCCCCTGCGACAAGAGGACGTCGACCTTGCCCAGGCGCAGGTTGAACATCGCGTCGAGCAGACGTTGCCGCAGCTTGGTTTCCCACCCGGGACCGCGGCGCAAGTTGCGCTGCACGGCCGAATCGTGTTCCTCCAGCGCGCGCGCCAATTGCCGCAGTGCTTTTGGCTGCTCGGCGCGAACGTCTGGTTGCGACAGATCAAAGGCGTCGGCAGGTCGGCAAAGCCTCTCGCCCTTCGTGCCCAGAGATTCGGCGACTTCGTCGATCACTCGGTTCTCGAAGAACGCGATAGCCTGCACGTCCTCGGCTTTGAACGTTTCGCGCTTGGTGGAGTTCGTGAGCATGATCCGGAAGGTGAATTCCTTGGGGGGAGGCCAAGGCGGCTCGATCCACTGCGGGACGAGCGTGATCTTCCAGCGTTTGACGGAGGTGCCCTTTTTGATAAACACCGTGTCGTAGGCGAGACTGGCCTCGTCCTCGGCCGGATCGTCATCCGCTTGCTTGCCGGCGCGCGGTGATGTAGGTTTCCCTTTGTCGCCTGGCTCCTCTTCTTCGTCTAACCGGGAGCGGCCGGAGGAAGGTTTGGGGCGTTCGGCCCCTTTCGCCGGGGGCTCTTCTTCTTCCTCATCCAGTTTCGATTTCTGGGCTGGCTTCGGCGCGTCTTTGGGCGGAGGTTCTTCTTCCTCTTCGTCGAGTTTCGATTTCTGGGCCGGCTTTGGCGCGTCTTTGGGCGGGGGTTCTTCCTCCTCTTCGTCCAGTTTCGATTTCTGGGCTGCCATAACCGGCGCGGGCAGTGGGGCAACGAGCACCACCGACAAACCGATCCACCCGGCCAGCAGGCCGCATGCGAGGCGCGCGACGAATCGCGTGTTGAACGCTGCGCTGAGCGCTCGAAACAGCAAGCTGCCCTTCATGACCTGTCCTCCTTACGCTTTCTCCGCATGGCCTTGTCCTAGGGCGAGACGAGGGATTGCATGCGTTCGTACTCGTCGGCTTCCGGCAAGCCGGCTCTGCGGCAGGCATCACTCATATGCGTGAGCACCTGGCGAGCGAGGGCAAACCGTTCCGGGCCTGTCTGCTTGAGCACGGCCAGTGCGCTGCGAAAATGGTCGAGGGCCAATTCGGCCCGGCCCGACTCGGCGAAGTGAACTCCGAGATTATTCAGGATCTTGGCCCTTTCCGTGTCGAGCTGGGCATATTTGCTCAGCGACACAAGCAAGGCGGTAATGCGGCGGTCGTCGTCGCCTAACGAGCTTGCCTCGGGCGGCAGATACCAGGTCGGATCAAAAACGATCGGTTCGCCGCCGTCGATCGCCACGCCCACCCTCGCGGCTAATTCGTGGGTCGCCGCCGCCAGGCCAAAGACGTTTCCGACGTTGAACATCGCGGCCAGTCGCAGTTCGCGCGTCGCCTCGCTTTTTGCGCCGCGATGTTCGAGGCACCAGGCCATGTTGAGGTGGGCCGGACTAAAGCAAGGGTTGACCAGCAGCGATCGACGGAACTTCCGTTCTGCAGCCGCCCAATCCCCCTTCTTTGCCAGAGCAGCTCCCATCAGGTTCAGGAGCATCGGAGCCCCGTGGCTGTCCAGAGCCCGGGCCGACCGGCTCAGCAATTCGTCCTCCCGGACCGTCCCGCCCACGCCGAAGAAGTCGCGCATGGCCCAGTGTTCGTCGAGCACATGGTCCGCGATGACAACCGAAATCAGCGACTCGTTCCCTCGAAACCGGACGGCATGTGTTCCACAGGGCAGAAAGAGGACCGGGGCGCGGCTGGCCGCCAGCGCCGATGGATTGGCGATCGGCAGGCGGTCGCCGTCGACTTCGATGATGATGGCCGCCGTGGGGACGCGCGTCCCATGCCGCGATTGAATAAGTTGGCAATGCAGGTCGTCGTAGGTGCGCGAGACTCCGGTCAATTCGCCCGACCGCTTCCCACGCCGGGTTCGCGATCTGCCAGCCTCCGTACCAGATCCATTCGTCACGGCCGGCGGGGCTGCTTGCTCGGTGGCCGGCTCGGCCGCGGCTATCGCGCCCGTCGGAGGATCGGGCTGGGATGACGAAGACGCCGTGGCGCCGAAATCGCCAATCTCTTCCCGACCGGTAGGCTGGGCCGTTGGGAGGGCGGAAACCTCGCCGCCCTCGTTCCCTTTCACGGGCGTCGCCGCCGGGTTCGCGACATGCCGATCGAGCGGCGGGCCCTGGTCGGCGGCTCGGGCGTTCTGCTCGGAGGCGCGACTCGTGCCGGCCTCCTGGGCGGGAGGGCGGGCAAGCCGCGAAGCGAGCAAGCTACCGGCCACCGCAAATAGCAGTGCGCCGCCCGCGACCGCCGCCAACTTTGGGGCGGGCAACGCGCTAAAGCCCTTCGTCGTCGATCGGCCGGGAGTCGCCGGACGCATCGCGGCGACTGGCGGGCGTGGCCCGATGGCAAAGACGGCGCCGCACGCCGGGCACTTGACCTGCTTTCCGGCCCATTCATCGTCCAGTTTGAACCGGACACCGCACTGGCATGCAACGTCGAGCATCGCTCTCTCAGTAGTGATTCAAGAACAACACGAAAACATCTTGCGGGCGGCCATCGTGAGCTACGAACGCCATCTCCGGCACTTCGCAGGCCGGATTCACCGCCAGATCATTCGGCCCGGTACAGCGGGTAGGATAATCGACGAGCGTCGTGGCTCCGGTTTCGATATCCGCGGCAAGGAGCGGGTAGTATGCCTGCTTTCGCTTGGCGTGCGAAAAGAACCAAACGCGCCGACCGTCGGGCTGCCACGCCGGTCCTTCCCCGCCGAAGTTCGGATTGACGACCACGTCTTCGCCCAGGGGGCGGCCGCCCCCTTCCTGAGCCGAGGCAACTTGAATCTTCCAAGGTTTGCTTTCCCCCGGCGGGCGCACGTAAAAGGCGACGTGGTCGCCGTCGGGCGACCACGTCGGGCTGCGGACGGTGTGCGAGGGATCGGTGGGCAGAACGACGTCGGTTTCCTTTTGCAGGTTCCGGACGACGATGTCGTAGATTATCGCCGGACCGGAGCGCGAACGCTCGCGGGTGAACAGCAGCCGTGTGCCCTCGCGATGCCAACGGGGTGACGCTCCACGGGCCAGCGGGACGGGGGCCTCAACGGGTCCGTCGGCATTCCAGGCCTGGTGGATCAGTTGGCCGTCGTCCTCGTAAACCAAGCGCCAGATGCCGTCGGTTCGCTCATACAGGCTGGGCGTCGTATGTCGGCCGTTTCCCGAGGTCTTGGCCAGCGGCGCGGTGCCGTCGGGTGAGAAATAAACCTGTGTCTCTCCGTCGGATGACTCGATTCGGGCAAAGACAAAACTTGTGGCGCTCGGCATTCCCCAGCGAAAGGACGAATCGTAGGCCGTCGACGCTTCGTCGATCTGGGTCGGTGCAGCCTGCGACAGCGTCTGAAAGACGAGCAGCTTGCTTGACCTGGCCTGCAGATCGCTACGTTGCAAGGCCAGCCGATGGCCGTCGCCGGACCACACCGGCAAGTAATAGTTGTGCCCGTCGCCGTAAAGTTTGAACATCAACACAGATGCCATCTGCGGCTTGCGGACTGCCTCGCGCAGCTCCTTCAGCGTCGGCAGACGTTTCGGCTCGACGAGCTGGCGGCCCAGGTCGATGTCGCCGAACTCACCCTCCAAAAGCGATTGTCCGCTGATTGGGTACAGCCACGTGAGGCAGATCATCATTCCCAGAACCATGCGCGCGACGCCGCGACGGGTGGGATCGGCCCGATTGAAACCGCGCGACGACATGCGATGATCCATCTTCTTCATCAAAATGGGAACCGATTGTCGACACGCTCGGGAGACTCAAAAATCAACAGCTCCATTCCTCGGTCCTTGGCCGTAAGCCTCAACTCGAAGGAGTATTCGACCGGCTTTTCCTCAGTCGCCACCACGCGCAGCACCGTTTTGGCGTCAGCCTTGAGGGGTGTCTCCACCCGATAACCGCTGGCGGCCGGAGCCTCGAGCGTGACCGCACTGCCGTATTTGTCGAGAATCCACCAGTCAGCCTGGTCGTGCCGTGCCGGGTCGAGCCGGCCTGTGACTTTGATCGTCTTGATGCCGGCTGCCTGGCAGACGATTCGCTGACCGTTAAACCATTGCGAGTTGGGATCTTGCGGATCGGCTTCCGCGTGCAGCCGGCAGTCGAGATCAACCAGCAGCGCTTCGCGCAGGCGGGCCGCTTCGCCGGTGTCGACCGCCCGCTTCGCGCTCTGCGCGGCCTTGCCGCTCACCACCTGGTAAACGGCGTCGAGCCGCCCCTTGACGCGGTCGGCGTAATCGGCGTATCGCGTCTGCCGCTGCAAAGATTGAAAGCCGAATCGCTGCAAGTACTCGTCGGCCAACTGCACGGCGGCCAGCTCGTGATAAATACGCCTTGGATTAGCGTTTGCTTGCTGCAACCGTTCATCGATGTCTCGGTGATACCACTCGGGGCGAGGTTTGATCAGCTCGGCGATTTTTGCTTTGAAAGACTCCGCCGTCTCTTCGTCGGCCTTCGCCTGTACATAGGCCTCGCGCATCTTGTTCTCGTCGCCACCCGGCAGTTTTTCGCCACGTGCCTCCAGGTAATCGTGCAGCTCGCGCCGGCTAAGTGATTTAGCCTTCTCGCCCACCCGCTGCCGCACCGGCGCCTGGATCGCGTCGATCGGAGCGCGGGTCTGGTCAAGCGCGTCGGTCACGCTCAACGGGGGAACACGGGAGACGATGTCCGCCAGTCCGCGTTTCCCTTCCCTGCGAACGTTGCGCAATTCGACCAGTGCCTTGTCGTTGACGAGCTTCAGCTCGAAGCGCCCCGACTCAGGCAGGGCGACCTCGATCGTCACTTGCGCCCTTCCGATCATGAAGAACCGGCTCGCTATGGCCAGCGACAGCCCCTCTTTTTCCAGCACAACCTGCCGGTCTTGATTGTCGGGTCCGAGATCGATCCGCAAGACGGGATCAGGAACTTTCCAGCGCGAGGTTGATTGAGCCGGCGCGCCGGCCGTCAGTAACAACCAGGCTAAAAGCACGCCCAGCGAGCGAAGGAATTTGCTCATGGTGTCGCCTCCGCGACTTCGGGGCCAGCCGGCGGCACAGGAAGCACAAGCAAAGTGCCGTCGCGCAGCGGTAGCAGCATCTGGCCGTCGCCGAATGGAACCGCGGCTGCGGCGGGCCCGGCTTGCACGGGTAGTTCTGTCGACCAGATCGCCTGGCCGTCACTCATTCGCAGTCCGGTTACGTGTCGACCTTCGTCGGTTACAAGCAACACATCATCCCCCGAGACCGGCGCCCCGCAGATCCGGCCGGCAAATTCGGCGGTCCACGCAACGTTCGAATCGGCTTCGCCGCTCGTGGGGTCGATGCAATCCAATCGCTTGTGATCCAGCGCGACGAGCAGGCGTCCGCCTCTTAGAACCGGCTTGCCGGTCGGGCGCCCGCTCAGCTTCCATCGACGAACCGGCCGGCCTGGGTTCTTGGCGTCGAGCGCGTGGACCGTACCCGTCCGCTCCACCAACAACACCAGATCGTCCTGCAGCAACGGCGCACCGACGAGTTCGCCAGTGAGCGAAAACGGGTGCCCGATCGGCTCCCACTTCTCCACAACGTCGACGGTGCGGAACTCCAGGCGTTGCACCCGGCCGGCGCCGTCTACGAGCAACACCGCATCCTTCTCTAAGGCCACAAGCTGGGCGACCTTGGGGCCCTCATGCGTCGTCCACCTGAAATTGTCTTCGTTCGCCGCCGCCAACCGGCCGCCATCGGCCGAAAACCGATGAAGCAGCCCGTCCGCACAGGGAACCACAAGCACGTTATCCACGATGCATGGCAGCCCGTGCATGGATTCGGGCAGATTGATTTGCCGCCATTCACTCTGGTCGACGTGGTCTCCGAGGCTTCGCAAGGCGAGCCGCTTGCCGTCGCCCAGCCTCGCCAGCAGGTGCGTGGGGTGATCGTCGTACCCAAGCATTGTCAGCTCCGTGCTGTGCACATCCGCCGGAAGTGCGCCACCGCCGTCCGGCTCCAGAGGCGGACGGGGAGCCTGACTTTTTGCCGGCACGGGAAGCCGCAGCACCCGCCCGCTTCGATCAATAATGAAGAGCTGTTTGCCGCTCACCAGCGGATCGGCAAGCGGGCTGACCCCAAGCTGGCGCTGCCAGACTACTTCGCCCGACTCGCCTCTCACGGCGCTGGCGAGGAACCGCCGGCCGTCGGGCGACATGGTCGTCAAATAGAACATCAGGTCGGTATCCCAGCCGAATGACTGCGGCTCGTGCACCGGAACGCCCAGGGTGGGCGCCGCCTCCAGCTTCCACAGCGGTTTGATCTTCTGCTTGAGCACATCGATGGCGAGCTTCTGCAGCTTGTCGTTCACGAGCACCCAAAGAAGGTTTTCTTCCGCATGGATCACCGCGGCGCGGGAATCGCCCTGCGCCGCAAGCCGCGTGCTTGGCGTTCGGCTCGCGTCAACCACGAGCGGGTAGATGGCTTCGTCGGGGTTATCGAGGTTGAATCCGAATAAACCCAGCTCGCCTCGGTCGGTTACAAGGGCGACCTGGTCGGGGGCGCTCTGCGGCGGAAACCACGACCATCCGACCAGTGACATTTGTCCCAGCGGCTTTGCCCGCGGATTCGAGAAGCCCGTCGGGCCGATTTCGCACGCGCTGAGTCGCATCTCCTCGAGCTCCGAGGCCTCAACGAGCACGCAATAGCGGCCGACCACCAGCGGTTCGCTGCGCAGTGCGCCACTGGGGTGGCCGGTGAAGAGTATCGACCTGCAGGCCGGGACGCCGGGGTCGTCCGGGTGGTCGATCTTGGCCGCGTTGATAGCAAACACGCGCTGCGCCTCGGCGGCAAAAAACACCAGACCACTGGTCTCGTCGAACGCACCGCCCACATTGATCGGTTGCCCGACCTGGTAAACCCCCATCCGGTTGCCGCGCACCAGTTCAAAGACATGGATCGTACCCGCGGCGGTCGGCAGGAGGCCACGACGCTTGGCGGGCTCGACCGCGGTGGCCTGCGTCTCAACAATCGTCAACGGCGCAATGACCGTCCCGGGGGTCGGCACCGACCAGCGCACCTCGCCCGTAGCGGCCTCGAGCGACAACAACGCCGCGTCCTCCGATGAGGCAACGACGAAGGCGTCGGGGGACAAAGGGGTAGCGGCAACCGGGCTCGGCAAACGGTCGCTATCGAGGCCAAGCCGCCGGGTCCAGAGAAGCTTGCCCCCGCGGTCGAAGACGTAAAGCACGCCGTTGGCCAGGGCGGCCACCGGCTCGGGAGCATGCAGTCCGTCTGAGGTCGTCTCGAGCGCGGGGCCTGGCCCGCGACGTCGGCTGTCGGCCTTGGAGGAATCATGAGGCGCGGCGGAGGGCGCGTCCCAAGCGACCGCGATGGTCTGCGAGCCGCCGCTCCGGGCCAGCGGCATCTCTGCTGGCGAACCCTCGCTGGGGCGGTAACGCACTCGCTGGGCCTCGGCGCCGACCATCGCCTCACGCAGACGCGTCAGATTCTTATCCCCCGCTAACTCGGCATGCGCGGCCAGCAGATCTTCGATCTGCCGATAGGCGCCGTCCAGTTGCTGCGAACTGAACTGGTGCCGGGGGTCTCCAGCGTCAACGAGCAGCTTGGTGACCTGGTCCTTGGCGACGGCCGTCCTTACGTCTCGTTCGGCCTGGTCAATCTGGGCATCAAGCTGGCCGGTGTATTCGACGAGGGCTGGATCGGTCAGCGATTCGGCAACCGTGTGCATCAGCACAGCGGCCTGGCGAGCTTCGCCGATGTCCGCCGGCCGTTTTTTCTCCCTGGCCCGTTTGGTGAAACGCTCGATCAACTCCGCCGACGCCTTGTGCAGGTCGAATGCGTAGCTCTTATAGGATGAGCTGTCGCGGAATTCTTTGAAAATGCCTTGCATCTCGGCGAGCCCCTTTGCCGGGTCGCCGGTTGTCGAATAAATGGCTTCCCGGGCGGCGCACAGCTTGACGAAGAAATCGACGTCGGCCGAGTTCGGCGAATCAGGAAAGTCCTCTTTGTACTGGAGAAAAGCTTTTGTGGCGGGCGTCCAACGCTTGCTCGAATAGAGATCCTGAACCTCCTGCCAGCGTTTCTCGGGCGCTCTCGCGCGTTGGTCCCACTTGAACCAGCCGACGTAGCCTCCGAGCCCCACCACGAGCAGGCCGGCCGCGATTTCGACCAGGTGGAACTTTTTCATCCGGCGCCCGCCCTGCCTCGGGGGGAAAGCGTCGGCTTGCGCCGGCCGCGCCACGCCCGAATTCTCTTCGACGGCTATCGCCTGCCAAACGGGCGGCGCTTCGCCGGGGCTGCTTGGCGACGCCACGCCACTTGCCGGATAGGGGCCCGGTACTTGTTGCCGGGGAGGGGGAGCCAAATCCGTCTCGACGACACGGCTCCCCGATATGCTCGGGTCGTGCACGATCGCCTGTGCGGGCAGGATCGGGACCGTTTCTATGGGTACCACAGTCGCGAGCCCGCCGAACTGCAACGGCGGGGCCTCGCTTAAGGCTGCCGGCTCGGCGACGATTGCTTCGACGGGCAGCGTGGGAATCGAGCCGCCGGCACCGAGATATTCGGCCGTCACCGCGGCCGTTGGCAAGGTCGCGACGACGACGGGCGGTGGGGCCAGTTCGTCAGCCTCCTCAGCCGGTATGGCGATGGCATCGGCCACGATCGCCTCCGCGACCGGAAGCTCGACTTCGAAGCGATGCTGGCAGAGCTTGTTTCGGCAGGTCAATCGCTTGCCAACCGCCGTCGACATCAAATGATACGTTTCCCCGCAAGCCGGACAAACGACCTCGATTCGATCGGGAACGGGCGACTCGACCTGCGGCCTTACGTCAGCAAGCTGCGGCACAAGTCGGACGAGAGCCGTCACGATTTCGGTGGGCGTAGGGCGCGAGGCAGGGTTGATCGCCATCATCCTCTGCACCAGGCAATCGAACTCCTCCGGCACGTCGGGCCGAAGCCCCCGCAGCGACGGACGCTCAAGCTCGGCATGATGGCGGCAAAGCTCATCGAGCGTGGAGGCGCTAAAGGGGGGCTGCCGCGTCAGACTATAAAAACCCGTGCAGCCGAGGGAATAGACGTCGGCGGCGATCGTGACGTTATGCGGGTCGGACGCCTGCTCGGGCGCCTGGTACCTGGGCGTGCCCAGCATCGCGCCAGAACGAGTCGTCTCGAAGCTGGTGCCATCGATATCGGCAATCAAGGCCAGCCCATAATCGACGATTTTCGGCGTCTCGTCGGGCGCCGAAGCCAGAATGATGTTGTCGGGCTTAAGATCGCGATTGACGATTCGCTGTTGGCCGGCGTGTGCTAGCCCCCGGGCCACGCCGAGCAGCACGCGGCCGACGCGGTGGGGCGAAAGCGGGTGCTCGGACTCGACCACGTCCCGCAACATTTTGCCGGCGACGTACTCCATCACAAGAAAAGGCCGGCCGAGTTGCTCCCCGCGGTCGTAAGCGCAGACGATGTTTTCGTGCTTCAAGCGGGAGGAAGCAATGATCTCGCGCTCGAAACGTTGGGCCACACGGCTCTGACCGGCTTTCGGAATCTTGACGGCGACCGTGCGATTGCCCATGTCGACTTGCCGGGCACGATACACGTCGCCCATCGCTCCGCCGCCGATCCACTCCAAGTCGCAACAACGGCCGACCACGACCGAACCGCAGTGGGAACAACGGCAAGGAACCTCAGCACCCGGCGGGGGCGCAAATTGCTGGCGGCAAGCCGGACAGGGAATTGGAGCGGGCTCGGTCACTCGTTGAAATCGGTATCAGAACATTGAATCCCTACACCCTTCATGTGCCGTACGGTCTTGATCAATGTGCCGTACGGCGCCTCTCACTCTTCCGCTGCCCTCGCTGAGCCGGCTCCTGGTGGGCCGACTCGGGACACAAAATGCACCTTCTCGATTTGCGCGCCGCCCGCCGCGTCGATGACGGAGACCAGCGTTTGATGATCGACCTCGTCGGCGACGTCCAGCACGAGCTCGGTGTTCTCGTGCGATTTAGCGTGCTCGCGCAGAGCTTTTCTCAGAGCCTCGGTGAGTTCGTCGAGCGGCACCGTCGCGCCTTGCAAAGTGAGCGTGTGGTCCGCGGCCACCTTCAAGATCAGGTTGTTCCGCTCGAGCTGCTGCATGGTGACCGTTGAGGCGCCTTCCCCCTCGGCCGCCTCAGCCCGCGGCATGTTAAGCGTTTTTTGTACGGTGAAGGTGGCCGCGATCATGAAGAAAATCAGCAACTGGAAGGTGACGTCGATCATCGGCGTCATGTCCATTTCGGCCTCCTCCGCCTGCGAAGAGCGGAAGAGGGGCTGCGGCGGCACAAATTCCTCCAACTGCGGGTGCTCGCCAATCAGCAACCAACTGGCGTCCTGCGGGCCGCGCGCCTGATCGTTTTCCGACCAGGCGCCGTCTTCGATCCCTTTGGCCAGCGATTCAAAGGCGATCGCTCGCCCCTGGCCGCCGTCGTCCTCTCTGCGTACTCGCCAGCTTGCAGTCGCCATCATCGGTCCGTCACTTTTTTTCCTCCACCCCGAGCATGACGTCGCCCAGGTTGGAAATGCCCCCGAGTCGCTCGACCAGCTCTCGAACTTGCACGTACCTGGCCGTTTTGTGGGCACTGACGATTACGTCCATGGGGCGATCGGCTGCCGCCGCGTTGCGCGCGACCTCTTGAGCCAACGCATCCAGCGAAGACGCGATGTTTTCCGTTTCGGCCCGGTCGCCCAGGTAGTACTTGCCGTTTTCGTCCAGCAGCACCATCTGCCGTCCTTGCGGGTCGAGACCGCGGCCGTGTACGGCTTCAGGCACGAGCATCGGGGCCGGATTAGCCAGGTTGTTGGTGAGCATGAAGAATATGAGAAGCTGGAACGTAACGTCGATCATGGGCGTCATGTCCATCTCCGCCTCTTCAGCCCGCCTGCTGGGCCGCTTGACCGTCCACTGCTCGGCTTCGTCCGATTCTTCCGCTGCGATGGCCTCGAATTCGCCTTGCGGCTGCCCGTCCGTTGCCGGAGCCGCCGCGACGCCGCGTGGCAGGCTCGCCGCCAGCTCCGGCACCTGCGTCACCGACACCCAATGATCGCTCCCCGCGGTCCGCACCAGATCGTCGCTCGTGATGCGCCCCTCCATGGCCCATTTCACGAGCGTGTCGATCGTTACGCCCCCGTAGGTACGGTCGAGCGCAACCACTTTCAAATCCATCTTGGCGTGCGACATGTTATGATCGGCCCGCCTGCCTTGGCAGCCGCGGCAGAAGGTTCATGGCAGCCTGGGCGGCTTTCTGCAAGTCAAGCTCGAACTTGCTCACCCGCTCGCGAAACATGCTGTAGGCGAAGATCAGCGGAATGGCGATGATCAATCCCTCCGCGGTGGTGAACAGCGCCATGCCGATGTCTTTCGACAGAGCGCTCGGCTCGACTTTGGTGGCGCTGGCGATCTTCTGAAAGGCCAGGATCATGCCCCACACGGTGCCCAGTAACCCGAGCATGGGTGCCAGCTTCGCGAAGACCAGGATCAGTGGCAGCAGGAAATTGAGGTCGGGAATAATGTCGAGCTCGATCAGATTGGCCAGGGCGCTGCGCGTGGCCACCTTCCCCTCGTGACCGGTTTGCAGAACGGTGATGAAGAGCTTCGGCACGATGCCCGGCTCCCGTTCGCACATCTGGACGGCGCCGTTCACCCCGCGCTGGCTCAGATCCTCCTCCAGCCGCCGCAGGAAATCGGGCAGGTCCGTCTTGGCGCTGTGATTAAGCCACAGCCGCCAGATCACCACCCCCAGGCTGGCTAGGCTCAGCGCCAAGAAGATGAACGAGAACGCGGGCCCATTCGCCTCGTAGATTTCGGTGAGACTCATGCTGGGGTTCCTGACTACGGTTGATTCTCAGATGCAACAGAGCTTTGTGTTTTTGACTTGTTCAAACGGCGCAAGAAATCTGTTAGAGATCTGCGAAACTGCGTGATCGTACTGCCAGACACCGCGATTCTGTATCGCAGCGCTCGTCACGGTCGAGGCAGCCGACCGAGAGTTGGCGTAATGTAGCAAAGCTCTCCTCGGACGACAAAAAGATTCCTTTTTTTCGCTCAGGTGGTATTGGGCATGAATCGTCTGCTTGCCCTTCCAAGCATTCCGAGGCGGCACTAGAGTTCGCTTGCTCGTGGCGAAGACGAGGTTTACCCGTCTCCGGAGATATCTGCCACGGAGAGCAGCAAGAGCCGCAAAATCACCGAGCCTACTTCAAGGTTTGCTTGAGGACTTGCACTTCATAGCTGCCGCCTCGGGGAACCACAACAAAATGGGTGCTGGCGATCTGGTCTTCGGGCACTCCCGCGGCGTCGAGCTCCAGCTTGAGCATCCGCTCCTCGAGCTCCATCGGCAAAAAAGCCAGAAAGGACTCGGCCCGTGGGGCGCCGAGGGCCGCGGCAACTCTCGCAACCGATTCCCGACTTTCGTCTACCCAAAAGAGTCGTCCTTCGTTGGAAAGGTCGCGCAGCTCCGAGGTCGGAGGCTGAGATGTCAAGTTGGAAAAGTATCGGAATTTGTCGTTTTCAGCGGGAAAGGCGAGCTTCGCCCCCAACCCCTCGTACTGCGCGAGATAATCGCGCACCGACGAGGTGTTGAAGTGTAGGACCCAGCGGGCCGGCCGGGCTGCGCGACCCGTTGGCCCCGACCCTCCTCCGCCGCCGGTGCCGCTGCCGAGCCCCTTGCTCATATTCTGTTTGAGCTTGTCTTTGGCCCGCTGCATGGCGGCCTTCGCCCGCTGCGATGCCGCCGCCACGCGTTTGCTCCCCTGCTCGGCCTCGGCCAACAGGTCGTCGGCGGTAGGTGTGTTTGTTTCTGGCGGCGTGTCCTGTACCACCTCCGTTTGCACAGTCTCGGTCGGTGCAGTTTCGGTGGCATCGCTGTCGGTCAGCGCGTCAGCGGGTTCCATTGCCTCCATCGCGTCCCCCGCAGCCTCGAGTCCGTCTCCGTCCCCCGCCGCCGAAGAAGAATCGTCGCTCACCCTCACCGTGTCGACGACGGGCGGCGTTCGCTCTTTCGGAATCAGCGCACCCGACATCAGAATCATGAGGAATGCCAGCAGCAGATGGAAACCGAGCGACGCCAGCGACGAGCGCGGCAGTTCTCCGTGGCCTGAATAACGGCGATAAAACCGCTGCCAAGGAGTCTGCGGCTTTTGATCGCGGCTGGCTCGCACGTCGCCGGGTCGGTTGTGACCTGTCTCGGAAGTTGCCATTGATCGCGCCGGCTCCGTAGAACAAATCTTGCCAAAACCTGGACCTGGCAAACGTGCAGTTCCAGAGGGCAGCGGCGGCACATGACTGCTCCCCCCGATCGAGTACTGTAGCGGACCGCCAACGAATCACAAAACACTTTTTCGCTGGCCACGGTTGCCACGACCGAAATGGAGCTGCCCGCCGGGTGGTACTCCCTGCACACGGTCTCCGACGACGGCATTCGGCTGTCGGTCGACGGCCGCATGGTCATTGACGATTGGTCGTGGCATCCCTCGAAGGAGATTAAAGCCGATCTGAATCTCGGGGTCGGCAAGCAGGTAGCGCGGATCGAGCAATTTGAAATCGACGGCGACGCCGAATTGCGGTTTTCCCTGGGGCCAAGCGATGCGTTGGCCGGTCCGTCGGGCGCTGCAGCGGCGGCGCCCGCGCCCACCGAACCATCTACTGCCGCGGGCCGTTTGGCACCTCGGTCGATGTGTCCGAGGTGAGTTGTGGCAGATGATGCGATCACCTCCGTTTGGACGACCGTGGATAACCTTGTCTTGTCGGCCGTGCGTCTTCAAAATCATGCTATGCGACACCCTGTCTTTGGCAACATGACCTATGACGTTGAAGCAGGCGAATGGACGGCCAAACGCAAGTTTCCCGAGCTTGCCGACTTTCGCATACCACCGTCTCGCAAGCGGCGGACGAGTAGCTTCGAGGTGTCGGTCGTCGCGGAAAATCGTGAGGAGCCAAGCGCCGAGCAAGCCAAGGCCTACACGTGGCTTCTCGCTCACGAAGCGTCGGTTTGCCGCAAAGTGTTGCGTGCCATCGCTCGTTACTACTCGTGGCTGCGCCAAGAAGATCGCGCATGGTTTGACGACTACGAGTGCCACGAGGTAAAAACCGTCGACGACCTGCGCGACCTGATGGAGTTCGACGGGTTATTTGTCCGCCGCGATCAGTTTCGCGGCCTGGCGTTGCTCGGCTTTTCGTTCGCCTGTAAGTGGGACGACGAGCATGGGCTGGGCGTGTTGACCCACCGCGGCCAAATCATCGATGCCGGCCAGGCGGAAGTGGCGTACAGAGAACCCACGAAAGCGAGCTCGATGTGGTTGCGTCTTTGCACCGCGCGAGAACGTTCCGTAGCGGTCGAGGTGATTAAAGCTATCAACAAGCCCTCGCGCCGACGCGGCCAACCCAGCGGAGAACGTGGCCGAGGCGAGGCGGAAGAGGCCGACGCATTGCGGGTAATACTGCACGACCGCCTGGTGTCCGCGGTTCTTCGCGGCGATCGCAAGGGCGCCGAGAAGCTTCTCCAGCAGGGCGCCGACATCAATTTCGTGGGCTGGCCCGGCGTCCCCGCACTTTTTAAGGCCGTAGGTGATAGCAACGTCGAAGCGGTGCGGTGGATGATCGACGCAGGCGCCGCTCTTGATGTCGAGTGCTTCGGAAGTACGCTCCTTGAAAAAGCACGAAGCAAGATTGAGACCATTGGCTGGCGACCCGATCTCCGCTTACGTGCCGATCAGCGCGAGCACTACGAATCGTGGCACAACCGAGCAGTTGAAGTGCTTCGGATACTCGAAGCAGCGGGGGCAAGGTAGTCGACAGAGGAGCGCCCATTGGGCTCGAAAGCTCGCTGCGCGAGGCAATGGCGGTGTTGAACGCTACGAACTAGGCGGGTCTGTTCCTGTCAAAGTTCTGTCAGAGAAGTGGTCGTAAACCACGGAAAATCGCGTCACATATGGAAACCATGGAACGGCTTCCAGAGCCCGTTTCCCGCGAAAACCCTTACAGCAAGGCATTTTTCTCGACCTTGGCCAGTCGGCTTCCGTGGTCGAAGGTTTCAGGCTTGTTCCTGCTCTTCGATCGCAGAGTTCATCACGGCGTTCTCGACGCCCCTGCGATGCCGCGTTCGTTGGTCGACCGAGTTTGCAGTGGCTGAAGAGATCCAAGACGCAGAGCGTTTCGTGTTTACACCGCTTTGGACGGGATCCGCCACGATGCGATTCAGTCGGGCGACGCCGCGATTGCGCTGGCTGCAATTGACTGCCTGGACCATCTACCCCGACAGCTTCGTGGGTCGGATTTTGGTTAAGCAAGGGGAGCACATGTTGAGGGACAAGCGAGTCGACGCCGTCACGGTAGGGGAACTAGGGACGGTTCACGTCAGGGCGGAGAAACGCCTTTTTATGGCAAGAAATTCAAAGCCACCCTGGGCCGAAATGGGATGAGCTAATGAAGGCCGCCAAAAGATCGCGATGAGCGACAACCGCAAATCGCCTCGGCAAAACGCGCTACTGCTGGGCTTTCCAGGCGCGCCATTTTTTGACCGCGACATTCAGCTCAGCGACTCCATCGCCAGCCTTGGGGCCGAACCGCTGGCCGGTCAGCTTTTCGAGCGCTAAACCCGCCTTGCCCCATAGTTCCCGCGGAAGCTGCGGCAACAACTCGATGAGCGGGCCAGCCGCTTCCTTGTCGCGCAGGCGGCCGAGCAGGTCGAGCGCCGCAATGCGGGCGACGCTACGCGAGGACCGATCGCCAGCGACCTCCAGGGCGACCTCGCGATAGCCGGCCTTGCGGTCGGCCTCGGCCCGGGCGATTCGGTCGTCGAGCTGCTCCCAGATCAAGGGCGTCAGCCGCTTGTCGCCTCGGGCAAGCCAGTCGAGGCAATCACGGACCGGCGCCCGCTGAAAGGCGTTCACCATCTGATCGCGGGCGGCCTCCGCCAGAGCTTTATCCCCCGACTCGAGGTAGCTGGCGATTTCGGCCAGGTCGCCCTTGACGTCCGCAAACTTGGGCCGCTTCTGTCCCAGCTCCACGGCCGCCGCTCGGGCCAGGTCGCTTTCCCTGACACTCTCCCCCAGACGGAGCAGATCTAAAACCGACATCCGGTCGAGACGCTGCTGAAGCTCTTTCAAAATGTCCTTCTGCATAGGCGAACCGGCCTGCGAGACCTTCACGGCGTCCAGCAACTCACGCGTTGCAGCTTGCGGCAACTTCTTGCGGGCCCGCGCGGTGAGCTGCTGTTTTCGCTTGGCGTCGCCTATCCCTTCGATGCGCTCGACGAGGACCGCCAGCTCGACGCTGGCCTCGATGTCGGTGATAATCAACTGGACCTTTTGCGCGAGGCCCGTGAGCGGGTGGGCCTTTGCTCCCGAGGCGGCTTCCCGCAGGCTCTCCAGGTCGGCTTCCGACACATCCCCGCGCATGCCCGCTTGGCGGAGCAGGGCCAACAGCTCATCGTGATAATCTCGGCGCGGTTCCACCCCTTGCGCCCGGGAGCGGCCCATCCCCATCAGTTCTGACCTCAATTCGCCGACCACCGCCGTCGCGCCGACCGGCCCCATCAAACTCAGCAGTTGTTTGGCCGCCTTGTGATACTTGGGAATCTTCTCGAGCTGAAAGTTCGGAAACTCGCGGGGGAAAATATTCTTTGGATCCATGAAGGCAAGTGCTTCCAGACAATCGTTGGCTTTGCGGCCCACAAGCTGCTGCTGCTCGGGCGTGAGCTCAGCCGCGATCGAGCCCCCTTGGCGCGGCGCGCCCTTGCCAGGTTTCTTGTCCGATCCGCTCGAGCCGTTCTTCTCCCGCCCTTTCTTGAACTCACTGAGGTCGTGTCCCGCTTTCAGCTCACTGGAGCTCATTTTCTTGTCGAGGTTCGGAACGGCCGCCTTCACGTCGGCCAGCCACTGGTCGAGCGAGGAGGTGGCGAGCGCGGCATTGTGCCAACCGTCGGCCGTCGCTCGAGAGGCTGTCGCGCAGCACGAGACTAGCAGCGCGCCGCAAACGGCTCGATGAAAACGCCTCATTTGTACGCTCTGGGAACAGGGGCCTTGCGAACCAGTCTAACAGGATTGGCACATCAGACAAAACGGTCTACACGGCCGGCCAACGGCCGGCCGGCCCGCAGATCGTCATCAAGTCACGAGAGCTACCCGCCGCTTGCATCGGGTTGCACAAAACGAATTTTTTCGGAAAATGCGCAACTTCCCTTGGGAGCAAAATCGGATGTGGCAATGGCGGCCAACGAATCGAGATGAGCGAGAAGGGTGCGATGAACGAATTCGACCCCTACACCGACTGGCTCAAGATCCCGGCCGATCGCCGTCCGCCCACTCATTACGATCTGCTCGGTTTGGCCCAGGCCGAGGCTGACGCGGACCGCATCTACCAGGCCGCTATGCATCGGATGGCGCTCGTCCGCCGCTATCATCTCGGCGAGCACGCGGCCGATGCGCTGCGGCTGCAGAATGAGATCTCCCGCGCGCTCGGTTGCTTGCGAGACCCAAACCAGAAACGCTGCTACGACGAGCAGCTCGTCTCCCAGACCATCGACGGCCGGTTCGACTCGACCTCGACCGGCGCCCCGGCGGCCGGTTCGAGGCTGCCAGATGCCGATCCACAACCGACGCGGCCCACCGCTCCGCTGGGCGATCCAGGATCTAAGAAACCGGCACCGGCCGTTCGAGAGCCGAGCACCGGCGCTGCTTGGCCTTGGTTCGCGCTGTCGGCAGTTGGGGTTGTGTCAGTCGCCGGCTTGTTGGGCGCGCTGGTATTCCAGTCAAATCGCAAACAGCCCGCGGATGATGCGACTAAGGCGGTGGCGTCGGCCAACGACGTTTCGAACTTGCCAGACAATGGGAGCACGACTGATGCCTACGGATCAACGTCCGAGCTGGGTTCATCGGCACAGGGTGGAACCGACGGCAAGCCGCCTGATCTTGATCACCCGACAACCGAGATCGGCGCGACGGCTGCCCGCGAAGACCGTTTGAGGCTGGAAAGGCTTGTTCTCGACGAGACGCCGCAGTACTTGCTGGCGGTTTGGGAATACAGGCGCTCCGACGGGCCTCGGCCCGCCGTGCCGGAATATGCGGCGCAACATGGGCTCGATGCGGCCCGCTTTGCCAGGTGGTTGACGTACGTGCAAGACCGCACGCACCCCGCGGTCGCACCCGTAACGAGTATCGTGGACCGAACCGAGGCCGAGTCTCTGATCGATCAGTTGCATCTCGATCTGGCGAGCGTCGCGGCTCGACAAAGTGTTGCGGACGGTGACCCGTTCGTCGAGGAATGGGCCGATTCGGCGCTGCTCGCCTTTCGGGCCGATGATCCGAGGCTGGTGGTCGGCTCCGACGGCCAGGTGGCGATCTGGCCGAACCGGGCCGGCAGAGCGGACGCCACGGTCGCTGCCGATGAGGCGGCGCCCAGCCTGACGACGGCGACGATTGGCGGCCGCTCCCGACCCGTGCTGAGATTTGAAGGTCGTGAGTCGCTCCAGTCCCCTTGCACCGTGCCGGCGGTCGGCAGTTTGTTCGTCGTTTTCCATGCCGAAGCTAACGTGGTAGGGCAGCGGCTGATCGGCTGGGAAGATTCATCGGTCGGTCGGCATGGACTCGGTATCATGCTGGACGCGGCCGGCGGCTTACAGGGACTTTTACGCTGCGACGGTGCCGGCGGCGACGTTACGGTGCCAGCCCCCTCCGCTCGCGAGTTTCACCTTGTGACGATTACTTGGGGACCGAACGGCGTCGCGGCATACCGCGACGGTTGGCTCGTCGCCACGGACAAGGCCATCCAAGCTGTGTCGTCCGATCCGCAGATCACCGCCTTACGGATCGGCGGCCCGGGCTCGGGCGGAGCCCCCCGATTTCGCGGCGAGCTTGCCGAGTTGCGAGTCTATTCTGCTCCGTTGGATGCTGCCAAGCGGAACCAAATTGAAGCAGAGCTCCGCCAGCGGTGGTTCGAGGCAGATCTTCTCGCCGAGCGGCCTTTCGACCCGATTGCCGATCTGTACCAAGAACTGTTGTCGCCACGTGGACCTTACTGGGTCGTGGAAGCCGATCGAGCGAAGCTGTCACTAACCGACGGGCGGCCAACCGATGCCTCCGGCGGCTCAAAGTCCGAGTCGGACTCGTGGGCCGAAGACGGAACCGACGGCAAGCCGCTCAATCTTGATTTTGAGTCGGGTACGTTGGCCGATTGGGAAGCCGAAGGCGAAGCGTTCGCCGGCCAGCCAGTCGAGGGCGATACGGTGGTCGCTCGTCGTTTCGACATGCGCAGCCAGCACGCCGGCCGCTTCTGGATTGGCACCTATGAGCGAGCCGGGGATCAACCGCAGGGATGCCTCACCAGTGTGTCATTCCGAGTGACGCACCCCTATGCCAGCTTTCTCGTAGCGGGCGGACCGCACCAGGAAACCTGCGTGCAAATTGTCCTTAAGGATTCGGGCAAAACGATCTACCAGGTGAGCGGCGACTCCACGGAGAACCTGAAGCCAGTGGCGATCGATCTGCGCGAGCACCAGGGCATGGAGATTTTCATCCGGCTGGTGGACCGGCACAGCGGACCATGGGGACACATCAACTTCGATGACTTTCGCTTTCATGAAGCTGAACCCTCGGAGACACGGGTCGGTCCGGTACCGTCGCGAAGACCTGCCGCAGCCTGGGATGCGCATGAGGGCAGCCCGGTACAGCCTACCGACAATTGGGTCCAAACACCGAACGAACTGGCCGCAGGCGATCGAGTTCTCGTCGAGCAAGCAGGCGCCTGGTGGCGAGGGCGAGTGAAGAGCGTCGCCGCCGACGGCAGCGTGGCGATTCATTACGTGGGATGGGGATCGAGTTGGGACGAAAGCGTGCCCGTTTCTCGACTCCAACTGCCCTGATAGCGCATCGTCTATAACGTACTTCTCGTCAAGGTACACCCGGAGTGCAAAGCGTGCTCCGTTTGACGCCGCGCGTGATCGACGTGTCGGTGCCGATGCCCGCCTCGCTGAGGGCTTTCCCGTCCACTTCTATACGGATTTCGTGACGCAACTGCCGGTGCTCGATTACGTCAGTCTGGGGCTACTCGGCGAAATCGAGGTCGTCATGATGACCTGGTGGTCCGATTGTTGGATTTATAATAGTCACTCACCGAGCGGGTTTATTGGCCATCACGGAGGTCCCCTGCCAGCTCGCCCACCGCTGCTGTTCGACCAGTTTCGCTGCCCGGTTGCAGCAGTCGACCATTGGCTGTGGAAAAACGCCACCGATCAAGATCAGCGCCGCCAAGGCGAGCACGGCATATCGCTCCCTCGCGCGAACCTGCAAAGAAACCGCGGAAAAATACTTCTTCCCGGTAAAAAGCAGGAAAAAGGCACGCACAATCGCGATGCCATTCACGGCCGCCGCCAGCAAGATCAGCACGCCGACGTAGGGGTACGCGGACACCACCCCGTCCACGAGCAACTCCATGCCGACGAAGCCGAAGGCCCCCGGAAAGCCGACACTCGCCAGCCCGGTCAATAGGAAGCAGATGGCAAGATTGGGCGTGTGTTCATACAGTCCGTGAAAATCAGTGAGCGAGAGCGGCCCGATTCGCGTCTCGAGCGCCCGCAACGTCAATCCAAACCCACCCAGCGCCAGACCGGCTGACAGCCACACGCACATGGCCCCGGTCAGGCTGAGCGGCGTCACCCCTTCCAGGCCGACGAGCACCAGAGACGAATGGCTCAAGAACAAATAGCAGAAGAACCGCCGCGCGTCGCGCTGCACCAACGCCATCCCGCTGGCATAGATGGCCGTCGCCAGTGAGAGCAGACCAATACTTTGCAGGACACCCGTGGGGGCGATCGGCAGGAGCAATCGGACGGCCGCATACGCGCCCGGCAAAGGGGCCACGAACAGCAGGGCGGTGCCCAGTCTCGCGTGCTCGAAAAGGTCGGACAGCCATGCGTGGAAGGGAGCGATGCCGCTGCGGATCAAAACGGCCGCCACGAGGGGCAAAAGCGACCAGGCCATCGCCGGGCGGCTGGCGTCTTGGCTGGTGGCCAGCCGCCAACCGAGGACCATCAAGACGATGAAGGCCGTCATGTGGATGGCGTAGATACGCGTCGGTTGGCCACGGAGGCGCAGATCCAGATAAGGAGGCAGGCCGCCTAAGGCCAACAGGGCGATCAGCATCCACGGCCTTTGGCAGTTCAACGTCGCCAGCGTAAGCGCCTCCGAGAGGAGCGTCAGACGAAAGGAAAACCGTCGCGCCTTGGTGCGTGCCGTGGCTGCGACCGCGAGAGCATAAAGCAAAGCAGTAAGCGAAGAGAGCGGCCCGCTTAGTTCGTCGATCACGAGCACGGGCTCTTCGAAGATCGGCGACAAAAGGCGCCAACCGTCGTTGGCCCGCTCCGCCTCAAGCGATTCAAAGTCGAGCCATGCGCAGAACACGCAGCAGAACGCCGCCACCGCGAAAAACAGGCACCAGTGACGAGCGCGCTCGGGGTCGCGCTCACGCGTGAGGCAAATCGCGCCGATCAGCGGCAACAGGACAGCCGCCTCTAGCCAGGGCAGATGAAGCTCGCTCATAGCGACTCCTCGCCGGCTGGCCGCGCGTCCTGGCCTTGTTTGGAACTGCCGCTGAGAAGCCGAGCCCAACGGCGTTCCAGCGCATCGCAGACGCGAAACACTCGCAGCACGGGCGTCACAACATAATCGGCCAACCAGGCGTCAACGTAGCCGCGTTCGAGCGCAAGCCGATAGAACCATCTGCGGCGCCGCGCTGGAATGCAGCGATCCCAAATGCCGTTGGCGTGAGGCAGGGGCGTACCGATCGCGTTTTCCAGGCTGCGGTAGTCGAGCAGCAAGGTCGGGGCACGCACGAACTGCAGCGTCCGCAGGCAGCCGTGCCCGAGAATGTGGACCAGCGGAACATACAACAGCCAGGCTGAGAGCGGCGCGAAAAGCCCGATCTCGGCCACGATGATGCCGACCTGGGTGAGCGAGGCAAACGAGAGGGCGCATTTGATGTCCGTTTGGACGCGGCCAGCCGAGGCGGCGAAGAAGGCGGTGGCCAGGCCGATCGTGACTACCCCCGCACAGAGTGCCGGCGATAACGCCAGCAAGGGGCTGGCACGCAAGAGCAAGAAGGCGCCCAGGTGGACCGAGAGCGCTCCGTAGAAGACGGCGCTCGACGGCGTCGGCCCTTCCATGGCGCGCGGCAGCCAGCCCGAAAAAGGTGCCAGGGCCGACTTGCCCGCGGCGGCCACCAACAAGAGCGCCCCCACGCTGAGCGCTTGCCATTGCGTGATCGTAGCTTCTCCGGCCGGCCAAGGACCCGCGCCCAGCAGCTTCTCGAAATCGCCTTCGCCCCTGACGTGGTGCAAGACGAGCGCGGCCAGCAGCAGGGCAGCGTCGGAAACACGATAGACGGTCCACACGTACAATCCGTTCCGCACGGGCGCCGGTCGCTCGATGTAAAACCCGACCAACAGTGCCGAGGACAGCCCGACCAATTCCCAGCCGACGAACAGCGTTTCAATCGTGCCGGCCAGCGAGGTAAACACCATGCCCAGCACGAAAAACGCGAAGAACACGAAGAAGCGGTTGAAGCCCCGCTCGCGGTGCATGTAGCGGTTGGCGAAGGCCCCGATGATGCCGCAGAGCACAAATGTAAGAATGACAAAGGGGACGGATAGCCGGTCAAACAGCAGCTTGATCGAAAAATGGTAGTGCGGATGCTCGATCTTTACCCAGTTGCCGACTTCGATGGCCAGGTGCCGGTCGCCATCGGCCAACATGGTGGTCAGGACCGTCAACGCTGCCAGGAGCGCCACCATGATGGCGGTCTGAATGGTGCGGCTTATACTGCGTTCGCTCAGCGGACGGCCGGCGAGCGACGGTAGCCCCAGAATAAGGACCATGGCCGCGGGCGCCGCGACCACAGTTAGTCCCAGTAATTGGATGAACGCGTCGTAGCTGCGCATTGTTTCTACGGACCACCGTTCTCGATCACCGCGAAGCCGAGGTGGTCGCGCCAACCTCGATACCAATCGACCGACGACGCGACGCGTGGCAAGGCGTCAGTCTCCGGCATGTACAAGTGGAACACGCCGCTACGATAAACGTGAATCTCCGACGAGTCCGGAGCGAGCACCGCAAGCTGCGCCCAGCCATTGGCGAGCACGCGGCGAATCGCCGGGTTGCGCTCCATGATCGAGAGCATCGCCGCCGGAGTCGATTCGATGATGAACAACAAACGGATCGGCTCGTGAATCTCCACACCTTGCCATGGGAGTCCCGCCTGCAGGTCGCTGGCGTAGCCGTTCATGACGCCCAACAGTGACGTTACATTGTGCGGCAGCTTCGTGCCGCAGCCCCAGCCCGTTGGATCGATGTAGGAGAGGTTGTACTGCATGTTGATCCCCTCGCAGACCGGCACGACGGCTGACAAGATGCGGGCCAGAATAGTATGTTCAGCGTCATCTTGCGTCGGGTCATAGGAGTTCAGGAAGGCGCGGCGGTCGAGATACAGCCCCCGCGTTCTCGCGCGGCGGCCGACGAAGCAAAGCGCATTCGAGGCGTTGCCGAATTCGGGCCTGGGTTGGGCGAGATCTTCCGAACGGGCCTCAACATGCTGGTACGCCTGGGCGCACGTCAGGTCGAGCGGTGCCGAGTCGAAGCGTCGGCAGCGCTCGTGGGCATTACGCTGGCAGGTATCGTGCAGGATCCCGGCGGCGGCCTCGAAGTCGGCGACGTGCGAGCGGGGCAACGCGTCGAGATCGAAAAACCTAACTGTGTCGACCGTGGTGTTGTGCAGGCCGCCCAGAAAATGGGTTTCATTCGGGATTTCCAACCCTCGCTTGGCCAGCAGAATGCGCACGCGCCGATCGTTGAGCATGGCCGCCAAGGCTCGGCTGTTGGGTGAGCCGGCGTTGCCGGTGCAGGCCCCGCAGTCGTAGGCCGACTTGTGGGGGTTGTTCAGACAGAACGCTCCGTGCGCCACGAACATCACCAGCCGCGAGAAGTGGGCGGTCAGGCCGATGTCACGCAGCATGCGCTCTGACATATCGGCCATTTCGTCCAAGGCGAAGCCGACCTGGCCGTCGGCGGGACCGGGCATGGGCGAGCTCCGCTCCAGCCTCAACCGCGTGACCGGCGGGACGTCCATCCAGCGGCTGGCGGTCCGCCGCAACTGCGCCGTCAAGCGCGGAAAGACCACGCGCGCCAGCAGCGGCGCCGAGGCGAGCACACCCAGGCCGGCCGCCAGCAGCGCTCCGCTGGCGATGCTGCGGCTGCCAACATGAAGTTGGTGTGACGCCGAACCGAGAGCCCGGCGGGTGCGCGCGCGGCGCCGGTGTGACTCTTCCAACGTATAAACCACGTCTTCGACAACCCAGTGACGCGGCTTGACCACGATCGGGCAAAGCGCACTAAAGTGGGCATCGCCCGCCCCGCGGTAATACATCGGTACGCCGAAGAAGCCGGGCGCGCCGTAGGTTGCGACGTCGGGGGCGATTTCTTCCAGATGACGGCGAAACGACTCCTCGCGCGCGTCGATGCAAAACACCGCTTGGAACCGAGGCGAATCGAGCTGCGGGGCGCGCCGCCGAACGTGGATCGAAAAGGCGTCGAGAGCCTGCTGACGGTAGCGCCGCTCGAACGCCTGCTGGAAGTGCCACCGCCGATCTAACGACGGGAACGCCTCGATCTCGCCGACCAGGGCCGACCAGGCGTCGGGCGCCAAATGCAAGAGAGTCGACGGGGGCCATTCCAAGAGCTGAGCCAACTGAAACATCATCAATGCCCGTTGGTCGACACTCGGCCGAGGGCGCTGGGCCGTTCTCTCGGCGAGCACGTGCCGCAATTCGGCCAGCGGCCCGTCGTATCCCAGTGTCTCTTTGGCCACGGACGAGAGCGCCAGACGGTCGAGAATCAAACGGACTGCGAGGAACTCCAGCAACGTGCCGGCCGCGGCTGGCCGCGGCACGCGATCACCGCGGACTTCCGTCTGCCAGAGCATGCCCGCCCAGCCACGCAACGCCAGCAACGTGGCCGTGATGAATTCGCTCCTTTTCTCAATGCTGACACCGAGCAACTGCAACGATTCGGCGATCGATTCCCGCGGCCCCAGGCCCAGTCCTTCGATTCGGCACAGCTCTCCAGCGAGGCCGCGCCGCCAGCGGTCCGGGGGACCGCTGGCACGCCGGTAAAGTTGGAAAAAACACCGGTAGAATCCCTTTTCTCGGCCGGGCAACGGCCAGCCGGCAAACCCCTGATCGCAGAATGCCGCGCAATAACGGATGAGGACGGCGTGCACCAGCGCATCGCTGTCTTCCGAAGTCACGTCGCGCAGCAGGTCGCGATGCCGGTCCCCACGCCGCACCGGCGCGGTGGGTGCAGCAAAACGCTCCACTCCATCGCGGCAGATTCTCCACAGCGTCTCCAGCGTGAGAGCTTCCCATTCGGCCAGAGGATCGCACCAATGCTCGATCGATGAATCGCCAAAGCGGTCCAGCAGGTCGGCCAAGAGGGTGCGAGCGTGCGGCGGTGCCTGGTTGCCGCCGCGGTTGCCATCACCGCGCAAATCACGCATCACCCAACGCCGCGTTTCCTCGATCATGCGTTCACGCGTGGCCGGCGCGACGTCGCCGCGGAACCGCTTGAGCGCCTCGGTCTCCTCCACATACCAGCGCAACTCATGCATCGGTCCGTAGAGCAGAGGATAACTGAGCATCGCCAGGCGGAGTTTGTGGCGTGTGACAAGCGAGCCAATGACCACGTCACCCGCCTCCGCCAGGCTCTTGCGGAGAATGGCGGCCAAATCGGCGGGGCGAATACGGCCACGCGCCATCTTTTCGCGATAGCGGTCTTCCGTCAGGTACGGCTCGCAGTTGTAGAGCTGCGCACCGTAGCGCATGCCTTCGTCGAAAGGCAAGTCCTCCAGCGCTTGCAGCGTGTTGAGGAAGGCAAACGACGTGATCGGGCCCGGCACCGGCAGCAATGGCCCCACGCCGGCCACGATCCGTTCGATACTGGCGAGGGACGATTCGCGATCTTCGCGACCCGTCGCCGCGGATGCTTCAGGAGTAGTTGCTGGCAAGGCGGCTTACAAACGATCGTTGGCCCAGATGCAGGTCGTGGGCGGGCGCTCAATTTTAGTCGCCCCACGGTCATCGACGCCAGACCGAAAGTGAGCCGAAGCCCGCACCTTACAAAAACGCAAGTACGATCCTCATTGGTCTCGAGAGGCAAATCCGGCGTCGGAACCTTGCGGTTGGCGGTGCTATAGTCTGGCACCGGTTGAACACCCGACGAGGGCGGAGGGGTAGTCCGGGTTAAGTGCGTTCCGCACGCTAACCGGCTGCCGGTGGTTGAGCGTGCAGACGATGCACGTGCCGGTAGGTTCGTTGGGCTTGATCGCCAGTTTGGCGCCGATCAACTCCGCCCGGTAATGCATGATGCGCAGCCCCATGCCGATCGCGCTCGACGGTGCCTCGATCAAACCTGTGCCGTCGTCTGCGATCTCCAGCGTAACCAGGTCGCCCTCGGTTTTCAGCCTAACGGTGATCTGTTTCGGCTTCCCGTGCTTCAAGGCGTTGGCCAGCGCCTCTTGCGACATGCGGTAGAGGTGGGTCGCCGTTTGATTGTCGAGAACTCGGACCGATTGCTTGCATTCGAAAGTGCAGCAAACGTCGTGCAGTTCCTCGGTGCGAGTCACGAGGTCGGCCAGCGCGGCCATCAGGCCTTCGGCGTCGATCTCGACGGGAACAAGCCCTTTCGATACGGCACGCACGTGCCCCAGCGCCTCTTCCAGACCGACCACGATCCTGGAGGCCAGGTCAGCTTCGGGCAGTCCCTGGGACGCAAGCACGGCGGACAGACGCTGGCCGAGCATCGCCAGTCCGGTCAGTTCTTGCCCCGTGCCGTCATGCAGATCCTGCCCGATGCGACGCTGCTCGTCGCCCGCGATCGCCAGCACCTCGCGCTGCAGTGCCTTGGTGCAGGTCACATCGCGGGCGATGGCCGAGGCACCGATCACATTGCCCTCGGTGTCCTTCACGGGCGAAATGCTCAAAGACACGTCGATTCGGCGGCCGTTGCGCCGCAATCGCTGCGTCACGAAGTGCTCGATCCGCTCACCGCGGCAAACCCGCTGAAGGTTCTTCCCCACCTCGTCGATGCGCTCGGGCGGACAGAGCATGCTCACGGGCCGGCCGACCGCCTCCTCGGCCGTGTAACCGTAGACGCGTACCGCGCCGCCGTTCCAGCTCGTGATCGAGCCGTCCAGCGTCTTGCCGATGATCGCGTCGTCCGACGACTCGACGATGGCTGCCAGACGCCGCACCGCGTCGTCGGCCCGTTGACGATTGGCCAGGTCGCGGCGAAAGAGGTAATAAGCCAGGGCCACCATGGCCACGCCGAGGCACGTGCCGACGAGATCGGTGACGGTGCCGATTTGCGCGCTGCGTTGCGACTCGGAGGCGCGTCGGGCCAGCTTGGCGTGCTCATGGTCCTGCATCTGACTCACGAGATCGGCCATCTCGTTCATCAGACGGCGCCCCTGGTTCGTCGAAACCGATTGGCGCGCCGCATCGAAACCACCGGCCTTCTTGGCCGCAATGGCTCTGCGCAGCTCAGCCAGCCGCGCATCGATGCGTTCTCGCAAGGCGGCGGTACGGCCCTCTTGCGGCACGTCTTCTGCGCTCAGCTCGGCAAGCCGCCGCAGCGTTTCATAGGCGCGGTCAGCAGCGCGCTCGTAGGATTGCAGGTAGTTGAGATCGTCGGTGATCAGGAAGCCGCGCTCGCCGGTTTCAGCTTCGGTGACGCGCGCCAACACCTCCTCGATCGTCGTGAGGACCTTCTGGGTGTGGGCTACGCGGTGCTCGTTCTCGATCAAACGCCGCGTGTTCCATTCCGAAACGAGCAGGTTGCTGACCAGGGTCAGGACGATCAGCGACAGTCCCGCGGCAGCAGGCTGGGGAAGAAACCGGCGCGTGCGCTCATTCATGGCAGACATCCGACTTTGTTTTTGAGCGCCCGGGCTGGGGCGAGCGAGAACTCATCAGCTACCCCTCGTGTGGCACCTCGGTCGTCCTCCCCCAGTGAGCCTCCACCACCCACTGCACGGCGTGCTTCGTCAGTTCGTTGGAGTTTTTCAGATCCAGTTTCTCCTTAAGGTGCTCGCGGTGCGTCTCGACCGTCTTGGGGCTGAGATTCAGCCGCCGGGCGATCTGGCGGATGGTCAGCCCCTGTCCGATCAATTCAAACACCTGGATCTCGCGGTCGGTCAACCGCTCGATCGGAGAACGAGCGTCGCGTGCCCCGATCGCCCGCTGCACCATCTGCTCGGTCATCCGCTGACTCAAATACAGTTTCCCTTCGAGCACGGTGCGGACCGCCTGAATGATCGTCCGGCTGGCCTCATGTTTGTTGACATAGCCCACGGCTCCGGCTCGCAGCGCTCGCTCGGCGAAAAGCGACTCGTCATGCATCGTCAGCACGAGCACCTTGGGCTTCCCGGCCTGGGAGTGAAGCTCCTTGGTCAACTCGATGCCGTTGCCGTCTTTCAAGCTCAGGTCGATGATGGCCACGTCGGGGTTGACGCCCGCCGCGAGCTGTCTCGCTTCTGCCGCGCCGCTTGCCTCGCCACACACCTCAAAGTCGTGTTCGGCAGAGAGCAAACCGATCAATCCCTGACGCACCAGCGGATGGTCGTCAACGATAAGGATTCTGACCGCCACCAGACACCTTACTAAAAAGTAACCGTCGCTGCGGTACGCGCCGCGCGCTCTGCACAGTTCAGCTTAGCAACAGACGGATCCCCGACAACGCCTGGCAGGAACAAACGGCCAAGCCGGCTGAAGGCCGTTTCTCGGGCGTTTCTCCATCATGCACGTCGCCGGGGCACCGGGAATAGGGAAATCCCCGATGCTGATGTAGGCACTCGCCGCCGATCGATGCCGGGTTTCTACCGACGCCTGATCTCGGGATCCACCTGAGCAGGGCCTCGTGAATCGTCGGATGTTACCGCGAGGGCGGGATGCTGACAATCGACTCAGCAAAGGCGAAGTTCTCCGAGCACCAGGACCCGTTTTCATGCACCGCCCCCTCCAGCCCGATGCGACTGCGCCCATCGAAAAACCTCAAAACGGCATCGCCGGCCTGAAGCACTGGCGCTATGACCTGCGCTCTGGGTTCATGGTGGCCATGATTTCGCTGCCGTTTTCGATGGGCATTGCCATCACGTCGGGAGCGCCGCCGGTATGTGGCATTGTGTCGGCCATCATCGCCGGTTTCCTGCTTCCTTTCCTGGGAGGCTCGTATGTCACGATCAGCGGCCCAGCCGCCGGACTGGCGCCGGCCATTTATGCCGGCATAACCTGGATGGGAAGCGTCTATCTGGGAAGCAACGCATCTAACGAAGAAGTGATGGCGGCCGGCTATCCGTTGTTGCTGGTGGCCATCGCCGTGGCGGGAGTGTTGCAGGTCGTGCTTGCCAGGCTGAAAGTTGCCCGGCTGAGCGCGATTTTTCCCGCCGCGGCCATCGAGGGGATGCTCGTGGCGATCGGACTGATGATCATCGTCAAGCAGATTCCCTTGCTGCTGGGGGCGAGGTTCGAGGCGCACGAATTCTGGGACATTCTGGCCGAGGTTCCATCGCGCCTAAGCGGGATGAACGTGCAGGTATTCGGCCTCGGCGCGGCTTGTGTGGCCCTGCTGTTCATCCTGTCGGCCGTGCCGGGGCGTCTGTTCAAGATGTTGCCGCCCCCGGTGTGGGTGTTCTTGCTAGGCACGGTCGTTAGCCGGCTGTTTTTGAACCTGGGTCCCGAGAACCTGATCAACGTGCCGAGCGCTCCCCTGGCCAACGGCATTGTTCTGCCCAAATTCACGACCGTTTTTGGCGATCCCGGGCTCTGGCTCCCCCTGGGGTACATGGTGCTGACGCTGATGCTGATCGACGGCACCGAGTCGCTGGCCACGATCAACGCGGTCGACAAGCTCGATCCTTTCCGCCGCCGCTCCGACCCCGACCTCACGTTGCAGGCGATGGGCGTTTCCAACGTCGCCTCCAGCATGCTCGGCGGGTTGACGATCATCCCCGGCATCGTCAAGAGCACGGCCAACATCATCGGGGGAGGCCGCACGCAATGGGCCAACTTTTACAACGCTTGCTTCCTGTTGTTCTTCCTGGTTTTCGCGCGCACGTGGATCAACATGGTGCCGACCGCTGTGCTGGCGTCGATCCTGGTCTTTATCGGTTTCAAGCTCTGCCGGCCCAAGGTCTGGCAGCGCGTGGCGCACGTCGGCGTCGAGCAGTTGGTCATCTGCGCCGTCACCGTGGCGGTGACGGTCACCACCGATCTGCTGATCGGGGTCTTCACCGGCATGGCTTTGAAACTAGCCTTGAACGTGTGGTACACGGGCCTGATCGAGAAGCTATTCACCGCGTCGGTCGAGCGGGGACCGGGAGTGGCGGGGCGCTTCTTCAACCTCTTCCGCAACCCGGTCGGAGAGCGCGCTTACTGCGACGGCGTCTACAACCTGTTCTTCGACCGGCCGCTCGTCTGTTTCAACCTGTTTCACGTGATCCGCGAACTCGAGCGGATCCCGGCCGACGCCCAGATGACCTGCCTCCACATCAGCCCGCGCGTCACGCTCATCGACCACACCAGTTCGGAGACCCTTTCGCACTACATGGAGGAACACAACGCCCGCCCCGGAGGCTCACCCCGCCTTGAGCTCAACGGACTTGAGTCGATGCGGTCGCTCTCCAAACACCAGAGCGGGATGAGGCTTAACATGACGCTGTCCGCTGCCTCCGGCGAACGTGCCCAGGAGCAGAGTGCGGAAAAAAACGGACGCGACCTTTTACCTGACCACGCCTCTTCTTTGCGCGACACGCGGTACGCCCCGCCGCACGCGTCCGGCCGAACACGCTTCATGTTGCCCGGTGGTGACGGCGGGCAAGCGACCGGATGGCAGAACGACACCGCCCTGGTATCGGCTTGCTGGCAGGACGACCGGCCGGCGGCGGGATGCGCCTTCGCCTTCGAAGCGAACGCGCCTTGCTGCCTCTCGACCGGCACCCAGGTCGTCAGAGAGAGCGGCGGCCGGGCGGCCTTTGATTCGCTTAGTCCGTTGGTCGTGGCCGTTGGGGCCGCCGATGCTCGGCTTGTTCTCCCGAAGGAGTATGCCATGTCCACGCCCGTTTGGTGTCTTCCAACCTGCGACGACGGCGATGCCCCGTTGCCGGTTGCCGATACGGATAACGACCTGACGTGGCTTAGTTTGATCGCGAACGGCGAAGTACGCACGGCCGACGGTGATCTTTGCCACCTGATTCTGGTATGCGAGAACGACCCCGACTCCCAGTCCCCCGACCCGTTCCTGTCTGACGAGGCCTGGAACAGGCTGGTCGCCGGCCGTTGTTGTGCGTGAATCGGCGGTCGGCTTGCCAACCAAATCGGTCAATGGTGCGGTTCGCGGACTGATAATCGCGGAGGCGGCTAATTGGTTCAAGTCGCTGCGCACGGGTACACTATCGCATCGGTCAGAGGCTGTCGGGGCAAGCCGCCCCGGAAAGACCGGCTGAAAGTAAGTCGCCCCGCGCCCGCGCACTGCTTAATGGTGATTTGATGATTCGGCTTGCATCCAGGCATGGCTTTTGGGTAGTTGCCGCGGGCTTGATCTTCGCGGCCGAAATGCAGCAAGGCCTCGCCGACTCCGCTGAAGATTGGCAGCAGATGAAGGGCATCGTGCCCAAGGGATATGTCTGTTACCGGGCGGCCCAGCCGCCGACGATCGACGGGAATCTCGCTGACGCCGCGTGGCAAGCCGCCCCGTGGACCGAGGACTTTGTCGACATCGAGGGTGAACGACGGCCCAAACCTCGGTTTCGAACCCGCGCCAAGATGCTTTGGGATTCGGAATACTTCTACATCGCCGCCGAACTGGTCGAGCCGCATGTCTGGGGCACGCTCAGAAAGCGCGATTCCGTCGTCTTTCAGGACAACGACTTCGAAGTTTTCATCGACCCCGATGGTGACAACCACGAGTACTACGAGCTCGAAATCAACGCGCTCAACACCTGCTGGGATCTATTTCTGCCGCGTCCTTATAAAGACGGCGGACGTGCCGACACCGAATGGAACATCGACGGGCTGCTGACGGCTGTTTCGGTCCGGGGCACATTGAACCAGCCGTCGGATCAGGACGAGGGCTGGACGATCGAAGTCGCGATGCCGTGGCAAGTACTGCGGGAGTTCGCCCATCGACCGGCGCCACCGCACGACGGCGATCAATGGAGAATCAACTTCTCGCGCGTCGAGTGGCCGCATGAGATCACCGCCGGTAACTACCAGAAGGCGGCCAACGCTCGCGAAGACAACTGGGTCTGGTCACCGCAGGGCATTGTCGACATGCACCGACCCGAGCGCTGGGGCTACGTCCAGTTTTCGACCGCGCCTGCGGGAACGGCGAGTTTTACGCCTGATCGAACCCTCGGCGGGCGCGAAGCCTTGCTTGAGATCTACCACCTTCAAAAAGCGTTCCAGGCGAAGCACGGACGTTGGGCCGCGAGTGTGGATGAGTTAGGGTTGGATCCGACGATCGCCGCCGACCTGCCCGGACCACCGAGACTGACGATGACTCCTGCCGGCTTTCGCGCGGTCGTCGAAATTCCCTTTGCGGAAAGTGGGACGCAGGTATGGTCTATTCGCCATGACTCGCGACTGGAACAACCGAGTCCGAAGGACGAACTGCGAGACATCGTGGACGACGTTTTGTCCCGACAAACGGCCGCTTGGAATGACGGCGACATCGACGCCTTCATGGAACACTATTGGAAGTCCGACAACCTCACATTCAGTTCGGGCGGCAAGACGACTCACGGCTGGGAGGCCACGAAGGAGAACTACAAGCGGCGCTATCCAACACGAGAGCGAATGGGCAACTTGTCTGTGGCGATTATTGAAGTCACCCCTTTAGGCGATTCCGCAGCGCTGGTGCTCGGCTGCTGGTGTCTCGAACGCGAGCCTTCGCCGATCGGTGGCCGTTTTTCGCTGATCTTCCGCCACATTGGCGGGTCGTGGGTTATCATTCACGACCACAGCTCGCAGAGAACCCCGGCCGCTCAGCCGCGGCAAGCGGCCGATTCAGATCAATCCAGTTCGACACACGAATCGGCATCGGCGAAGTCCGCCTCGGCGACGGGCAATCAGGCGTCACGCGCGGCGGTCGAAGCTTTGGAGGAATACCTGGCCGAAGCCCAGCACAGCCGCCGCCCACTACTAGGGGAGCAAGAGTTCGCCGCCGTGGAGCTAGCACGGGAGGACGCGGCCCGTGCCCAGAAGCTGCTCTGGCTCGATCATGTCGCCCACATTCGTGGCACGCGGGCGGCGGAAATGGCAGCCCGTGAGCTGGCCGATGGCGATCTAAGGATGCCGTTCCACTTGGAGATCTTTGGCGACAAGCCGCCGACAGGCCGCAGCCTCTACATTTCCATGCACGGCGGAGGCAATGCCCCGAAACGCGTCAACGACCAACAATGGGAGAATCAGAAGAAGCTTTACCGTCCCAAGGAGGGCGTCTACGTTGCGCCTCGCGCGCCAACCGACACTTGGGACCTTTGGCACCAGGCGCATATCGATCGGCTTTTCGGGCGATTAATCGAGAACTTGATCGTTTTCGAGGACGTTAATCCTGATCGCGTATATCTGCTGGGCTACTCGGCGGGCGGCGACGGCGTGTACCAACTCGCACCACGCATGGCCGATCGCTGGGCAGCGGCCGCCATGATGGCCGGCCATCCCAATGAAAGCTCCCCGCTCGGGCTGCGCAATCTGCCCTTCGCGATTCATGTCGGCGGGCTCGATAACGCCTACAATCGAAATCGCGTCGCAGGCGATTGGGGCCGGCGGCTCGATGAGTTGCAGCAGGCAGATCCGGATGGCTACGTGCATCTGGTCAAAGTCTACGAGGGCAAAGGTCACTGGCTGGACCGCCAAGACGCCTCCGCCATCGAGTGGATGGCAAGCTATACGCGCAACCCGGTTCCCTCGCGAGTCGTCTGGAAACAGGACGACGTGGCTCACTCTCGCTTCTACTGGCTAGCGGTCCCCGGAGACAGCACGAAGGATCGCGCGGAAGTAGTTGCTGACCGGATGGGACAGCAGATCGAAGTGCTGGCAAGCGGCGTCGAGCGACTGGTCATCCTTGTGAATGACAGCATGCTCGATCTCGACCAGCCCGTGACGGTTGCGTCCCGGGGGCAGCCGCTTTTTATCGGCAGAATTCCACGGACGATCGCGGACCTTGCCACAAGCCTGTATGCCTACGGTGACCCGCACAGCGTTTTTTCGGGCCGGATCACCGTTGGTCTGCCAAAAGAGCCTGACGACGAATGATCGCCACGAATTCAGGCCGCCCCTTGCACTGGGCCTTCAAGAAAGGCCAGCAAGTCGGCAATCTCTTCGCGGCTCATCTTAAAAAGCCTGCTCAGCAGAATTCGTGGGTGAATCTTGGCTCCGGGATGGCGCTGAGGGTTGATATAAGTCGATTTAGGCGGCTTCGAGCGTACGAAAGTCGTAGACTTTTTCTGTGGTCAATTTGGCCTTGTTGTTGAAACCCTCGCCGATGCCCGCTGACATGTTGCCGCGTGCACGGACCCAATTGAGGATCAGCGGCCAATGACCGCGCAGACTGGCCGCCACCTTTTTCGTCGGCTCCAGCGTTGCCGTTCGCCGGACCGCTCGTCGAACTTCGCTGCGGTCTTCCTGGCTCGGGATGCGCCCTCCCGGGCGCGCCGACCGGGTTGTCTCGGCGTTTCGGTGGGTGGACACCGAGGGATGCAAAGGAGCACTGTCGGGATGCCTCGGACGATTTGACCGAGCGCAACTCTTGCGGCGTCCGATACCACCGCCACATCGAAACAAAGCGAGGCCAGATCCCTCGCTTGCAAGTTTTATCTAAACAGCAGCCCTCGCCGCCGGACCTGCTGCGCATCATTCGACTGTGCCGCTGCGCTGCTGATTGCGTCCAGGCGCGAGATCACTTCCTGTTCGAGCGTCGCGTGCCACAGCGCATCGAGAGCCGCGCCCAACGCAGCCGCGGGCGGCCGATTCACGTCGGCTCGAAGTTCCGTAGCGAACGCAACCGCTTGCCTGGCTCGCGTTCTGGAAATCCAATGCAAGTCGGCAAGAAATCTCGTCAAGGTTTCGGTCTCCGCCTCGCTCAGGCCGCGGACCGCTTCTGCCGTGGTTAACAGAAAGCTCCCGATTCTGCCACCGGGCACAAGGAGATCGCGATAGTCGCGTCGGAATGCTTCGAGGGAGATTCGTTCCAACCCTTGCCGCGCCAAGGTCGCGGCCTCTTCCTTCAGCCCCGCCAACAGCATGGCCTCGGCCAACGCCAAGTCGGTCAGCGGCCCGCTTTGCGCCTCGGGGAACAGCCTCGCCAAGCGTTCCTGCAGGTGCTCGGTTTTGCCGACAGTGATAAATGCCGCCTCCCGCCAGACGTGCCACCACCGACTGTCGTGCGCGAATAAATCGTCGGCGTAGTTTGGCCGTAAAAACCGTACCTTGATATGGAGACCTTTGTGATCGGTGTGCCATTTCACTCCTTGGGCGTCGGGCAGTGCCGCAGGCGGTATTTGAAATGGCTGCGAGTTATTGTGAGTTTCGTTGAAAATGAAGTCGTCGAGCGGCTGAAATGCGTGCCGTTGCGACAATCCGATGAGGCCCGTCGCGAGCCGTTCGCTGTTATTATCCCTAAGGACGTCGAGATCCAGGAGTTCTCGGCTGACGAATTCGAGCGCACCGCTGAAAAACCGGCGATCATCCGCGACGTTTGTGAAACTGGCCCCGGCGCTGGCGATTGCCTTGGACCGTCGTGTAAATTCTCCGGCCGCGGTTTCCAAGAACCAAGAATCCATTCCCTGGTTGGCTTTTCTAGTCAACAGGCGAAGCTTGCCCTCGGCGTCTCGAAAATCGACGAGCCGTCCGTCCCGGCTATCGAAGCGCAACCGGCGACCTTTCCACTCTGCGGTTAGAACCGGCCCCTCCCAACTGCATCGGGCGTGATACTTTCGCACGATCGACAGCGCATCGGCGGCCGTCAGTTTTGGGCCGACCGTTGTCGACCGCCGTTTCGGCTTGGTCGTTTGCCCAGCTACTCCAAGTTTTAAGGCCAACTTTCCGTCGCTACCAACCAAATCCACGATAGCCGCCGGCCGAAGACCATCGGCGACGAGCGCGAGCATCTGGCGGCGGTTGGTCGAGAACACGATGATTTGGTTTCCGGAAGAAGCGATTGCGACGTCGAAGCCGCCCGATTCGCGCGGCCGCTCGCGAGACCCTGCCCGCACGACAAAGCCGTCTCGCGGCGAAATGACAAGATCGAGCCATTTCCCGGCGCCGGCGCCCTCGAGAACGAGATCGTCGCCTTGTCGATCGAAATGGTCGATCCAGGCCGCGAGCCTGAGCAGCGCTTCTTCTTCGCGGCTCAGCGGCTGGTCGAGCCGAGGTGCAAAAGTGGATTCGTCGACCCATAAACGCGGCTTTGTACCGGGGCCCGCCGGGTAAAAAGCACAGCTACGGAAGCGCCCCGATGCGTTCAAGCGTCGTTCAATAGCTTCGCCGACGTCCGTCGAGACCACGGCGTCGGCCGGCATTTGTAGCCAGGCAAAAAGCTGGTCTCGCGTGTGGAGCTTGTTGCCTGTCAATTCGATGTCGCTTACCCGCGCCGGCTCGCCCTCGTGCTGAATGGTCACGACCAACGTTGCCACGCCGCGGCCGCGATCGCCTGCGATCTGCACGGCTGATTGGGCGTCGATGAACCCTTGCTGCGCCAGCAGTTCTTCCACCCGCTTAGAGAGAAGCTGTCGCGAGGATTCGTCCAAGTGCGCCGGTTGGCCAGTGGCCCAACACGAGGCGCTCTGCGCCGACGCCTTCGCTCGCGGCCCAACGTCGGGCTGGAGGCCGGCCGCGAGTCTGCCAGCATCGAGGAGCTTGGCGCCATCGACGCGGATGGCCCCGGCTGTCCACCGTGGTCCTTCTTCAACGCTGAGTTCCAGGTGGTCCAGCCGGTCGGCGATCGTCACGCGCGGCGAGGGAAAGCCGCTATGCTGAAATCCCAAGACGGCTTTTTCGATCAACAGGCGCTTGAGTTCGCGTAACGGAGCATCTGGGAACGAGGAGTAGGCGACATCCGCGTCGGCGAAGAGTGCCTTCGCGACTTCCCGCGGCGGCGCGCTGTGCACGCCGCGAACCGCCAACCGGCCAGCATTGCCAAGAGGCCCGACTCGCGAGTCGTCGGTTTGTGCCTTGCCCTCGCAGCAGACCGCCACCAAACAAGCCGTCGCCAAGAAAATGGGATATCGCACAGTTGCCTCAATGCGACTCTGCGAGTGCGCGGATGGGCGAGACCCCGCTGACCGCGGGTTTCCTACAGTAACATCGTTGAGCGATGTGAAAAATACGCTCAGCTTCGGTTCGCCACAATCCCAAGAAGCGAGATTGGATCTTGACCGCCCATCAGATCCTTCGATTGCGCGCACGTCCGGCTCGGTGGGAGCCCTGGGGGGGGTAACCGCCAGGGCCACCCGTCCGCCTCCTGTTCTCGACACGACCGGTCTGCCGATAAAGGAGCCTGTTGGCGGCTCGAGAACGTTCTGATTGCCCCCAGAATCGTTCGAGGAGTTGCTGCCGTCTGTAAGCCCGGGCAACACGCATGGATAGACCGGCGTTTGATGGGTAGCTGTGAACGTCGGTCGAGCAGCGCCGCGCGCGACGGCTAAAGCAGGCAGATAAAAAATGTGCCAGGTTTTTTGACACAGCCTCTTAACCTGCGAGCGTGCCAAATTGTCCAATTACGATGGCATCGGAAGGACCGAGTCTTGACTCGGCGGTGCACAGCACATCGAGTGGTTCGGGTGTGGCAGCGCCGCCGCCAGCCGAGCCAGTTGCGTGGGGTTGTCCACTTGCATCTTCTCCAGGATCTTTGTCCGGTGGTTATCCACGGTCTTCGGACTGATCGACAACCGCCGGGCGATCTGTTTGCTGGAGTCACCCTGGATGAGCAAGTCCATGATCTGCCGCTCCCGACGACTGAGCAGGGCCGTTCGATCAGCAAACTCTCGACTGAGCGCTCGCTCGCGCCGATTTGCCTGGTCGAGTGCGATTGCCTCGTGAATCCGCTCCAAGAGCGTCTGGGAGCTAAAAGGCTTTTGAATGAAATCTACCGCGCCCGCTCGTAGGGCCTGCACGGCCAAGGGGATTTCACCGTAGCCGCTGAGGAACACGATCGGCGGTAGGTTACCCTTGGTGTGCGACATCTTTTGCAGTTCCAGGCCGCTCATACCAGGCATGCGCACGTCCAGCACCAGACAACCAGTCTTGCGTGGGTCGTAGCGATCCAGGAAATCCTGGGCAGTGGCATAGGATTCGTCGGCCAGGCCGACGGACCGTACCAGTAGCGATACTGCGCGACGAATGTCGCTTTCGTCGTCGACGATAAAGACGGTTGCGGTCGGCTCAAAAGGCGTTTGCTGATCGGATTCCGACACCACGATAGTCTCCGCGATTGGCCTATCGCGCCACTTTGCACTCTTCCTGGCCTGAACCACAACGTGTGGCTCGGTTTCAAAGAGTGGCGGCGGGCAGTATATCCACGTATTTGAGAAGCTCCACGAGCAGGACGTCGAAGGCAAGCGGCTTGGTGAAGTAATTGGCGGCCCCCATGCGACGCAACTGGCGCTCGATGCTACGGTCCTTGACGCCACTTACCACAATCACGGGGATCGAGGCGGTGAGCGGGTCCTCCTTGAGTCGCCGCAAGACATAGTCACCCCGGCCGTCGGGCAAATTATAGTCGAGCAGGATTGCATCCGCCGGGTACTGATGAGCGCTGACGTAGCCCTGTATTCCAGAGGATGCGCGCACGACCGCTACGCCATGTGCCTCCAGCCGCATTTTCAACGCTCGCGACACGTCCTCGTCGTCCTCGATGCATAGCACCCAAGGCGTGTCCGACTCGCTTTCTGGTTCAGCACGGGGCGGCTCTTGCAACCACGGATCGGCCGCCGCGGCCAACCCGAGCAGTTCCATCAGGACAGGTTCGACGCGAGACCATACGTCGGCGCCCTTCGGAACATAGTAGGCGCAGGACCGGTGGCACCGCCGCAGTACTTGCGAGGCCTGTTTACCCGTCAACACGATCAAGGGCAGCGACGCGAACCGCTCATCCATCCGCAAGATGTCGCAAAGAACAAGTCCTTCGAGGCCGGGCATCGAAACGTCGATGCAGGCCACATCCGGAACGTCGGATGTAATCAGTTTCAGGGCCGTGACGCCGTCGCGCGCGGTCCGTACGTCGAGATTCAAGGCCCGGCAGCGAAACGCCAGCACATCGAGCAAGTCGGGGTCGTCATCCGCCAACACGATCTTCTTGCTTGCACTCATAGGGCCTGCGCCTGTAAGAGCGTTATCTCAATCGCCGACATGACGGTGTGCGCATCGAAAGGCTTCTGGATGAAGTATCGGGCGCCCAATTCCCGCGTTCGGCGCTGCTCGGCCTTGCTTGCCGAGAGCATGATCACCGGGATGTGACGCGTCGCAGCGCAGGCCTGCAGTTCCTGCAAGGTGGCGATGCCGTCCTGTCGAGGCATCCTCACGTCGAGCACGATCACGTCGGGTTGCCGGCTTCGGGCCAGATCGACGCCTTGACGGCCGTCGTTCGCACTCATCACTTCGTAACCGGCCGCGTTCAGACGTAGTCCAAGTGATTGCGTGACGGCGTCATCGTCGTCGACCAGGAGCACACGCCGCGGCGACGTGTCTGACGTCGTGCTCACCGCTGCCGTGAACTCCGCGACCAGTTCGTCCTGGTGCGTATCGGCAGACCACGAGCCGCTTGGACGCACCGATAATGAGGCAAGCGCCCCCTCGGGTCGGTTCTCTCCCAATTCGTGCCAGTCGCTGAGCAGTTGCCGCACCACGTCATCGAGTGCCTCCGGACGACAAGCGACGAGCATGACCCAGCGGTATGCGGCCGCGTGGTAGACGAACGTCCGACCGCGAATGGCCGTTTGGAAGAAACCATCGGCCGCCTGCACCAATCGTTCGTCGTCGGAGGGCACAAGTTCGGCGACCAACAATGACACGGGCATCGGTTCCGAGGCCGCCGCAATCGAAGCCTCTGCCACCTGCCTCACGAACTGAGTACAGAGCCAGATCGGATCGTCAACCGGCACGGTAAATGAAAAGGTGCTTCCTCGGTGCTCCTCGCTCTCCACCCGCATCCGCCCGAGATTGAGATAGACCAATTCCCGGGCGATGCTCAGGCCGAGCCCGAACCCTTTCACGCCGCCATGCGACTGATTGCCGGCCTGCTCGAATCGTTTGAAGATGAGTTCCAAATCCTCGCGACTGATGCCTGGTCCCTCGTCCGTCACCCCGACCTCTACCTCCGTATCGCCAGCCTGGCGTGCCCAGAGCCGCACCCGACTGCCTGCCGGAGTGAACTTGATGGCGTTCACCGCGAGGTTGACCACGACGCGACCGAGTTTCTCAAAATCGCAATACACAGCAGGCAGGGTGTCGGGAATGTCGACGTCAAAACGCACGTCTTTCGACTTGGCTCTGGTTTCCAGCATCACCTTCACGTGATCGATCGCCTTGCCGACTTGTCCGGCCTGCCGGAGTAACCCAAGCAGCCCGGCCTCGACCTTGCTCACATCCAGCATATCGTCGACCAGCATCGCCAAATCGTCGACGCGCGTCAGGATAATGTCGAGGAATTCGGACTGCTGCTGCGTCACGCCGCCCGCCAGCCCCTCCTTGATGATCGACGCGAATTCCCGGATCACGGTTAGGGGAGTCCGGATGTCATGCGAAGCATTGTCAACGAATTCGCGAGCCGCCTCGTTCATCGCCTCGAGTCGGCGGTTCTGCTGGGCGAGCCGGCCGTTCATCGCTTCCAACCGGCGGTTCTGCTGTTGCCGCTGAATCGCGTAGCAAATCGATCGTTCCAGCACTTCGCTGCTGGCGTTGTCCTTGATGATATAGTCCTGGGCGCCGTGGTCGAGCGACTGCAAAGCCGTACTTTCGTCGCTCAGACCGGTTAGGACGATCACCGGAACATCGCTGTTTTCGCCGAGGATTCGCTCCAGCGTCTGGATGCCCTGACTGTCCGGGAGTGAGAGGTCGAGCAGCACGACATCCGAGGCACCCAAGAGGGCGACGGCGTCCCGGACGCTTTCCGCGTGCCTCACCAGGAAACGCCGGAGACGCGACTCCTGGAGATACAAGCGGGCCAAATCCGCGTCGGCGGGATCGTCATCGATCAGCAACACATGAATCGCGTCTGCCATGATGCTGCCCTTTTTGCCCGTGGAGGTCGTCCTCAACGAACGCCAGTCAATCGCTCGGCCGCAAACATAAGTGATGGTGCTGAAGCATCTTCGTCGTCCCTCGACGTAGGGCCGGTTTCTGGCAGGCGGTGCTGCCGGCCGCGCTCCACCATCGAAAGGCTATCCCGCCCCCGCGGCTTTGCAAGTCGCAGCCCGTTTGAAAGTATAGGCTAGAGTTGTGACAACCGCCGTGACGAGGAAAGTGTTCCGGCATGCTATCGTCGAGCGTTCTGGATGGATGGATTCGCTTCGCGAGCGTCCTTCACGGCGGCGCACTTGCGATGGGTGGTCGCCATGTGGGATGCAATAAACATCGAACCGGAACGGTCGCTCTGGACGGCCTGGCTGGTGCTCGCCGTGGCGCTCTTGAGTTTCCTGGTGCAACGAAAGGATTTTCCTTTCCGGCGCACGGGATACGTGGTCTTGGGCACCCTTATCGGATCGCTCGGAGTGGGGCTCGTTGGGGCTGCCCTGCCGATGGGCACTGCGCACCGACTGGTCCGAGGTTTCAACGGCGCCACCGCGTGCGTCGCCTGGATGACGGTCTTCGCCGTCTGGCGTACCTTGCCTAAGGCACTCGCGCTTCCCAATCTCTCGCGAGTCAACGAACTCTTGCAGGCCGAGATGCGCGAACGGCAGCGAATCGGCGAGCGGCTGCGTCTCGTCGTCGAGCTAGCACCCTACCCCATCGTGATGGCCAATCAAAATGGCCGTATCGTGCAGGTCAACGAACAAACCGAACAATGTTTCGGCTATCCACGCAGCGCGCTGGTTGGTCAGCCGCTCGAGGTTCTCGTGCCGGCTCGGCTTCGTGACCGATTCAGGCCCGATCCATTCAGCGCTTCCGTAGCGGCGTGCGAGCAAGGAGGCCGTGCCGAGTTCGCCGGACTGCGTGAAGACGGAACCGAGTTTCCGCTGGAGGTTCGCGTGCAGGCCCTCGTCAGCGAGCGGGAGGTGCTTGTACTGATTGCCATCGTCGACATAACCCAGCAGAAGAACGCGGAGGCCGCCTTGAAAAGGTTGGCCGACGAGTTGCAACGATCGAACGCCGACCTAACGCAGTTCGCCTACGTCGCTTCGCACGATCTTAAGGAGCCCTTGCGGAAGGTTTCGTCGTTTTGCCAGCTCCTGAAGGACCGTTATGGGGAGAAGATCGATGCAGACGGACAACGATACATCGATTACGCGGTTGACGGCAGCCGGAGGATGAATTCGCTAATCACAGCGTTACTCGAACTGGCGCAAGTCAACTCGCGGGCTGCGCCGGCCGCCACCGTCGACGTCGGCGTCGTGTGTCGCTGCGCCATCGACAACCTCAGCACCGCGATCGAGGACAGCGGCGCGAAAGTGGTTTGCGACCAGGAACTCCCCGTCGTTCTGGGCGACGAAGCCCAGCTCACGCAATTGTTCCAGAACCTGATCGGCAACGCTATCAAATTCCGCGGTCCCAAGACTCCCTTGATCGCGGTCGAAGCGCGGCCTCACAATGGTCAATGGCAGTTCGCGGTGCGAGACAACGGCATCGGCATCGATCCGGCCCAACATGAGCGGGTTTTTCAGATCTTTCAACGGCTCCACACGCGCGAAAAGTACCCAGGCACTGGCATCGGCCTGTCGATTTGCCAGCGGATCGTCCAGCGCCACGGCGGCCGCATTTGGATCGAGTCAGAGCCGGGATGCGGTACGACGTTTCATTTCACCCTGCCGTCCGCGCCCCCCGCGGTGGCAGGCGACACCTGGAAAGACGCGGTGTGTCATGCCCATTGAAATCTTGCTTGCCGAAGACGATCCGGCCGAGGTCTGCTTGATGCGCGAGGCGCTGGCGCAAAGCCGCCTGGAAACGCGGCTCAATGTCGTGTGCGACGGCATCGAGTTAGTCGACTATCTTCACCAGCGCGGCGAGCACGCCGGCGCACGACGCCCGGACATCATCCTGCTCGACTTGAACATGCCGCGCAAAAGCGGGGCCGAAGCGTTGGCCGAGGTCAAGCGAGATCCGGCCTTCAGGTCGATTCCCATTATCGTTTTGACGACCTCAGCGTCGCGGGATGACGTAGCCCGAAGCTACGAACTGTGTGCCAATTGCTTCATCACCAAGCCGGCCGATCTGCACCGCTTCTTCGACATTGTTCGGCTTATTGAGCGATTCTGGTTCGAGACGGTGACCTTGCCGTAACGCAGTCACCGAGGACGACTGCGTCAATGCAGCAAGTGGCATTCAAGCACCATCTCAAAATGCCATCTCGGATGGGGGAATCGCGGTCGTATGAAGCGAGTCTATCTGCAAGCGCAAGGATTTTCCCCAGACGTGGGTGATTTTAACCCCAGCGGGAATCCCACAAGCTAGTTTTTGGTGTTTGGACTGCGCGATTCTGCAACTTGATCAGCTCAAAATGAGCATCCGTCGCGCCTATGGCAGGCTCCGGGATGCCGCTTCCGGGAAGCATTGAAATGGATTCGTCAAACGTCTCAGGGAGGGGGGATTTCGACCCTTGCTTTCGAGGCCGTCATGGGGCTACCACTAACTGCCCTGGTTGTCAGTGACCTTCAACTCGTCGCCACAAGAATACGAGCCGCGTTACTTCAAGCCGGTCTGGACTGTCCGCATTCCAGTCTCGTCTCGCTGGAAACGGCCGTCGAGGCGGTCTTAGACTCGTCACCCGACGTCGTGCTCGTGGCGATGTCTGACCGACCTTACCTTGAGAAAGCTCTGAGCGAGCTTCGCCCGGTCGTCACGTCTACGATCGTCGCCGTCGGAGCGCCCTCCTCAACCAAAGACGTGCTGGCGGCCGTGCGGGCCGGCGCCGACGATTACCTCAACGAATCTGAAGATTTTTCCAACGAGCTCCACGAACTTCTACAGCGTCTACGTTCCAAGCGGTCCCAACGTACTAGCTTCGGCTACACGGTGGCCATCAGCGCGGCCGTGGGAGGTAGCGGAGCAAGCACGGTCGCAGCGAATCTCGCGGTGGAAATCGCGCAGCGGCACGCACGGTGCACGTTGCTTGACCTGCGTACGCCGCAGGGCGACCAGTCGCTTCTGCTTAACCTCGAACCGCGGCACTCCCTCGTCGAACTTTGCCAGCACGGTCTGGAACTGGATGATGCAACCTTCGCCCAACTCGTGGCGCCGCACGAATGCGGCGTGGAACTTCTGTCGGCCTTTGGAGCCGCGGACGACGGCCAGCGGCCGCCTGCCGACCTTCTCCTGCGGCTGGTGGAATTGGCTCAGGCGCGCAGTCCCTATGTCGTGATCGACCTGGACCTCAACGAGTACGACCTGGGAATCGCTCAGATGAGCCACGTGATCGGTCTGGTGACTCGGCTCGACGTAGTCGCCCTTCTGAAAACGAAACAGGCGGTCAATCATCTGACGAAAGAGGGGATTCGCGACGAGCAGATTGTGCTTGTCGCCAATCGTTGTGGACAACCTAGCGAGATCTCCATCAAGCTGGCCGAGAAGTCGATCGGGCGCAGGATCGATCACCGGCTGCCGGACGACGTCAAGAACGTAAACGCGTCACTGAACATCGGCCGTCCAGTCGTGATTGAGGCGCCGTCTTCGAAGGTATCGAAAGGGTTGAAACAGTTGTGTGATGAATTGCTTGCGGGAGCCCTCCACCGTCAGCGTGACGTTGACGCAGGACGTACCTTTGCGGCGACGAACTGATGTGCGCGGGGACGATTTGCAGAGACCGCAATGGCCAAAGGCGAATTTATGCGTGAGCGGCCCGGCGCGATCGACGACGCGGAAAAGTGGCAGGGCGCCGTAGATCGGGCGCGCCTTTCCCGCATCAAGCGTCAGTTGCACGAACGGCTTATTACCTCGCTCGACCTGTCAGTCGTTCGCACCATGCCGGCCGATGAGTTGCGCGCCCAATTGCGACGCGGCGCCGAAGAGATTTGCGGCAGTCGCAGCGAATTGCTGAGCCGCGCCGAACGAGACCGGCTTGTAGAGGAACTGCTCGACGAGACGTTGGGGCTTGGTCCTCTCGAAGCGCTGATGCGAGATCCGACAGTCTCCGACATCCTCATCAACGGGCCGAACACCGTCTACGTCGAGCGACGCGGCCGGCTAGAACGAACGCCCATCGTCTTCGAGGACGAGCAACACCTACTCGCGGTCGTGCAGCGTATCGCTGCGCACGTCGGGCGGAGAATCGACGAAGCAAGCCCCATGGTTGATGCCCGACTGCCCGATGGCAGCCGCGTCAACGCCGTGCTCAGTCCGATTGCCTTGGACGGCGCCCTGGTTTCCATCCGTCGGTTTTCGGCGCGCCCCCTGATGGCGGGCGACCTGATCGCCCAACGGTCTGCGACTGCAGAAATGATCGCCTTTTTGGCGGCGTGCGTGCAGGCCCGCCTGAACATCATGATTTCCGGAGGAACGGGAAGCGGCAAGACCACTCTGCTTAACGTTCTCTCTGGCTACATTCCGGAGGAGGAACGGCTCGTTACGATCGAAGACGCGGCCGAGCTCCAACTGCAGCAGCCGCACGTGGGCCGTATGGAAACAAGGGCCGCCAACATGGAAGGCGTGGGGGCGGTGACGGCGCGCGACCTGGTGCGCAACGCGCTGCGGATGCGGCCCGACCGCATCATCGTCGGCGAATGCCGCGGGGACGAAGCACTTGACATGCTGCAAGCCATGAGTACAGGTCACGACGGCAGCCTGACGACGATCCACGCCAACGACGCGCGGGATGCCATTGCCCGATTGGAAATGCTGGTGGGAATGTCCGACGCGGGGGTCCCCATGTGGTTCATCCACCGTCAGATTGCCTCGGCCATCCAAATCGTGGTGCAGACGACGCGGCTGATGGGCGGGTTGCGCAAAATCGTGCAGATCTCAGAGATCACCGGGCGAGTAGACGATACCGTGGCCATGCACGACCTCTTTGTTTTTGAGCAAACGGGCGTGGACGAGCGTCGCGTCGCGCAGGGACACTTCGCGGCGACGGGCATTCGCCCCAACTGTTTGGAGCGCCTCGACGCCGCCGGTTTTCGTATGCCTCTTGGAATGTTCGAGCGACGCCGATTAACCGCCGAGCGGGTGGACGCATTGGAGCACTCGAGGGCACGATCATGATCCCGGCCCTCATCGAAATCATCGCATTCGTCGTCGTGGCCTTAGTCGTGGCGACCGTTGGCTCGATGGTTTCCGATGCGTTTTTCGCCCGTCAGCTCCGCATTCGTGCCCGGCTAGGAGGTCGGTTTGGGGAATCTGAATCGAGTCAGCTTCCACGCGCCGAGCTGTTCAAGAACTTCAGTCGGTTGGCCACGGAAGCCGCGCAACCGCTGCCGGGCATCTGGAGCCGCTTCCAGGATCTGTTGGTGCAGTCGGGCCTGGCCCTGACGGAGCAACAATTCCTAGCCACAAGCGCCTTGGCTGCGGTGCTGGCCAGCCTGGTCGGCTGGTGCGTCGCTGGCTGGTGGGCTTCCCTCATCGGCGTCTGCGTCGGGGCTCCCGCCCCACTTGTCTACCTACGCTGGCGGTGCCGACGACGGCAGCGCGTTCTTTGCGGACAACTTCCCGAAGCCTTTGAACTGATGGCCCGTGCGGTTCGGGCCGGGCAGACGGTGACCGGTGCCTTTCAGATTGTCGCCCGCGACCTGGACCCACCGCTGGCCGACGAATTCGCCTATTGCTACGAACAACAGAACCTCGGCCGCGCGGCCGACCTGGCGATGCGCGATCTGGCTCGCCGCACCGGTGTCATCGAGCTGCAGATGTTTGTTGCAGCCATGCTCGTTCAGCGCCGCTCGGGCGGCAACATCGTTGAGTTGCTGGCAAACCTCTCCTCTGTCGTGCGGAAGCGATTGCGGCTCGCCGGCAAGGTGCGGGCGTTGACGAGCGAAGGGCGTCTCCAGGCGTTGGTGCTGGCCCTGCTCCCCCTGGCTGTCTTCGGGGGGCTGATCATCCTCAACCGGCCCTATGTCCAGGTACTGCTGGACAGGCCACACATCCTCGGAACCTTGGCAGCGTTGCAGGTGCTTGGGGGGGTATGGGTACGAAAGATCGTCAACGTGGAATACTGAGCCGGCAACCCGATGGAAGTTCTGCCCTTGGAACTAACCTTCTGGACGGTTGCCGTCTTTATGGCGGTGGCAGCCTTGGTGCTTTTAGCCGGATCGCTGGTCGGCGGCACCGACCGCCGCGTACGCCAGCGATTACAGAACGCACCTGGCCCTCGTTCGCCGCCGGCAAGGGTGGCCGGTGCGCAACGCCGACTTTCGACCGCGCTCAATACACTCGGCTCGCAGTTGGTGCCGGACGACCAGGTGAAACGCTCTCGCTTGCAGGGACGGCTCGCCAAAGCCGGATTCTACTCCAGCCAGGCCGTGCCGCGATTCCTGGCCTTGCGGCTCGTCTCGACGCTCCTGCCGACTGTTGTCTGCCTCGGAACCGGTGCGATGGGGTTCGTGGCAACACAGATCGCGCTAGCCACCATGTTCTTTGCTGCAGGATGCGGCTTTATGACACCCGGCTGGTGGCTCGACCGGCGATATACGAAGCGGCAGGTTGGCTTCGTACGTTCCCTGCCCGATTTCATGGACCTGTTGGTCGCGTGCCTGGAAAGCGGGCTCAGCCTACAGGCCGCCGTCCGGCAAGTCACGGAAGAACTGCGGGTGGCCCATCCTGTCTTGTCGCGGGAAATGGCCATTGTGCTACGCGAGATCGAGCTGGGGCGACCACCACACGAGGCGCTGCGGCACTTCGCAGACCGCTCTGGAACGGAATCATTACGGACGCTCAGCACCTTTGTAGAACAAGCGCAACGATTCGGCACGACCCTGGCCGACGCCTTTCGCAGTCACGCCGATTTGTTGCGGACTCAGCGCGAGCTGCGAGCCGAAGAGATCGCCCAGAGAGCGGCCGTTCTGATTCTTTTTCCCACCGTGCTGTTCATTTTTCCGGCGATCTTCGTGGTGTTGGCCGGGCCCGCGGTGATTCAGATTCAAGAGCATTTCTCGTCGCCGCGGCGCGCCGCTTCCAAACAATCACACGAGTAGCGTTTCTTGAGGAGAGGCGCCGCTTATGAAACGAAGGCCTCGACATGACCGCCGCGCAACGGCTGCCACAGAGTTGGCGCTTACCCTGCCGTTGCTTTTGACGCTCATTCTCGGCTGCATCGATTTTGGCCGCATCGCCTATACGTACTGTGTGGTTTCAAACGCCAGCAGGACGGGCGCCGAGTATGGCGCTACACATGGTTTCACGTCTTACACGCGCGCCTCGTGGCAGTCGCGGCTGGAGGAATGCGTCACGGCCGAAATGTCGTCGGTTCCCGGATTCGACCCGTCCCAATTGCAAGTGGTCATCGGCACGATATCCGACTCCTACGGCTTGTTCCGCGTGACCGTTGAGGTTGAATACCCGTTCACGACCGTCGTCCCCTGGCCCGGAACATCACAGAACGTGCTCCTGTGGAGCAGCACCAGCATGCGGCAGATCCGATGAGGACACCCTTCCACCATCGACTTGTCACTGCTGTTGGCGAGCCGCGGACGAGGCCGCTTGGCGGGTCGCGCTGCGGCGCGTCGACGGCCAGAGCGCGGAGGGGCGCCGCGCTGGTCGAAACGGCTCTCGTGCTGCCCGTCTTTCTCTTCATCATTTTCGCCGCGTTTGACCTCAGCCTGGCGGTGTTCCGTTACAACTCACTTTCGGCGGCCGCCCGCCGCTTGGCACGACAGGCAAGCCTACATGGTGCTCTGGCCCCGCCAAAGTACACAACCTGGGGGCCGGCCACCATGACCGGTACAGGCGCCGATTCGTCTCAGGCGGCCCAAGCGGTTCAGTCGTACCTGTTCACCTTCAATACGGCTGCCGTTCAACTGCAGGTCAACTGGCTCGATGGAGACATTCAACCGGACGATCGCGTCCAAGTCACGCTCAAGTACCCACAGACTTCGCTGGTGGGAAATCTGTTTGGTTACGGGCAAATCAATCTGCAGGCAGTGTCGACGATGCGGATCCTGCATTGAGGGACACATGAACCAAGGCGCTGTTAAAGAACGGGGTCGGGGCCGATACGATCCGACGCGTGCCGGAAAGATCTTGGTCGCCGTGATGGTAACGCTTCCGGCCTTGTTGGGGATGCTGGCCATTGTCATCGATGGCAACGGCCTGATGGGTCAATCTGAAGAGATGCAGCAAGCAACCGACGCGGCGGCCCAAGCAGCCGCCGTGGATCTTTTGCAAGGCGGCGGTTCCGGCACGGCCACAGCCACCGCCAACCAATATATCACGAATTACAACGGTTCAACCGGAGCCAGCGTCGCCGTTCATATTCCGCCACAGGAAGGGGCCTACGCTGGCAACTCCGGATTTGTCGAAGTGGTTGTGACCGAACCAGGCCGGACATTCTTCTCGCGCGCCCTGGAAGGCGTTGCCGCGCCAACCCTTTCCTCGCGCGCTGTGGCCGGCTATGCGCCCTCAACCGCCGGGGCGGCCTTGGTCGTCCTGGACCCGTCGCCAGCTCCGCTTGCGTTGCCCGCGACGATACCAGGTGTGCCAGCCCTGCCTTCCCTCCCCTCCCTGATCGGTGGCTTGGAGGTGCTAGGGATCGGGAATCTTCAAGTGCAAGGCGCCGTACTTGTGAACACAACCTGGGGAGGTGTCGACCAGAACGGCGACCCTGCCGGCTCCGGTCCGGGGCCCCCGTACGGGATCGCTTGCACCCCTTTGATTTCTCTAACAAGGCTGCTCGCCACCGATATTCGCGTTGTCGGCGGTGTCGACAATCCGGCCAACTATGGCAGCGTCACCGCGGGCAAATCGAGTCCGCTCCAGGCAAACAGACTTTCTGTCTCGGACCCGTGGATCGACCTTCCCGTACCGACGATGAGCGTTGACCCCGTCAACGTGAGCGACACCGTTTACGGCGGCGTCCAGGTCACGCTTCTGCCGCTTCAACAGAAAACGTTGAATCCGGGGGTCTACGATTGGATTGAAATCGACTCGGGCCAGGTCACCTTCAACCCGGGCGTGTACATCGTAAGAAACGTCAATCCCATCACCGGCCTGGCATTGGCTGTGCTCGGCGGGCAGGTTACGGCCGCAGGCACGATGTTCTACATCACGGACAACACCGTCTATTCGCCGGACCAGGGAACTCCCGACAACGCCGACGGCAGCACCGCGCCCGCGGCTGCAGGCATCACGACGCTTGTCCCCAGCGTTGTCCTCAACATCGGCCTGCCGGGCAGTACGTTCTCGGCCATCAGTTCGCCGTCGAGCCCGTTCAACGGCATCGTCATCTTCCAGCGGCGTTTCGACCGCAGGCCGGTGATTCTCGTGCAGCAACAACTCGTCGGTGGTGGAAGCTTCACGGGGAGCATCTATGCGAAGTGGGCGCACGTCATGCTCGTCGGAGAAGGAACATTCAACGTGAGTGTCGTGGCTGGAACGATGAGAGTCGTCGAGTTGTTAACCTGCACCATCGCGCCGCCTTCCTTGTTGCCGCCCGTTCAGGAGGTGTTTCTTGTTGAATAAGGGCCACGATCGCGTGTTGCTCGTCGACGACGACCTGGAATTGGGGCGCGGCCTTGCCCACGTCTTGTCGAGCGAGGGTTTCATCTGCGACCGCGCAGCGAACGGGACCGAAGCTTCCGCCATGTTGGCGGAAACGGACTACGACGTTCTCGTGACCGATCTGCGTATGCCGATCCTCAACGGACACGCGCTGTCGGTGGCGACGCTCCGCAAAACGCCGCGGCCGTTAGTCGTGATCTTAACAGCGGTCATCGAGCCCCGCCTGGCGGCGGATCTGCTGATCCGGGGTGTCGACGATGTTCTCTTCAAGCCGGTGTCGGCCACACATCTAGCGACGAAGCTCAAGGCCCTGTTGGTGCGGCGAAAGGTAATGGAGCCCTATGGCCGGACCGCCACGACGGTTTCGGCCGCTGATCTGGAGGCCCGGCTAGCGGACGTGCGTTACGCGTTACCCGTATCGCAGGTGGCGCTGGAAGTGATCCGGTTGACCGGAACGGAAGAAGCGAGCATGAGTGCCTTGGCCGAAGTCTTGTCCCGTGACCCGTCGTTGACGGTCGAGGTTCTGCGGCTGGCGAACAGTCATTTCTACGCCGGCTCGGCTGCGAAGACCACGGACATCGAGCAGGCCATTGTTCGGATCGGAACCCGCCGCCTGGCCGAAATTGCGGCGGCAACGAGCGCACTGGTGGGAATCGCGGGGCGCAGGTTCACATGGCTGGATACCTCGCTGCTATGGCGGCAAAGCGCGGCTGCTGGCATTGCCATGTCTCTGCTGCTGGAGCACGCTCACCTCAGTGATCATGGCGGACTGTTCGTCAGCGCACTCACGCATGACCTGGGGCGCATCGTCCTGGGGACCCTATATCCGGGAATCTATGAGTTGCTAGCTCGCTCATGCGCCGCGAGCGGTGAGACCCTGCTGGTCGAGGAAGATCGCTGCTTTCCCAGCCGACATTGCGAGGTGATGGCCTCGATCCTGTCTAAGTGGGGATTTCCCGCCACGGTTTTCCAGCCCTTGCGGCATAGCTTGTCTGGCTACGAAGCGTTATCGAACTTGGGGGAGCCCCTGAGAACGAAGGTTGAACTGTGCAAGGCGGCTGCATTCCTCGGACGCCTGGCCGTCGGGCGGTTCGAGGCATGGGACCTTGTCGAACCGATCCCGGGATCGGTGCTTGCCCGACTCAATGTGCGTGCATGCCGCGATCTCGTAAGTCGAACGCGTGCCAATCTGGCACGAATCGATGACGCCGGCAAGCAGCCGACGACGTCCGATAGTGTCTCGTCTGGAGGTACGGCCCCGCCGAACGTGGGATACGTTTCCCTTGCCTCACGCCGGGGCGATTTTCTCCCGGGAATCTTAGAGTCGCTAGGCTTGGCCGTTGAGGAGGCCGAGCCTGAGTGCCTTGCTACCGACCGGTACGTCGTTGTCAATTGCCTTGATGTGCCAGCCAAGCGACTTGTTCCCTACATCGGGTCCGGTCTGTTTGCCGACACGCGGTTAATAGTCACCGATAGTCGCCACCTCGATGATTACAAGTCATTGGGAACGGCGGTGAGCGTACCGGCAAGCTGCGCTGCCTTGCGCGCGGCCTGCGACGGTGTCGCAAGAGCGCAACTTGCCAAGCATGAGCGGACGCAGTCTCAAGGATACGATTTCCACGGGTCAGGAGCCAACAGCGTGCGGTGCCCCGTCGGCCGTTCGCTTGGCTAAGACGGTGAGACTTGCGAATTCACGAGAGGATGTACCGTTTCGACCCAACGCCCCAAACGAAAAGCCATGAAGTGCGATGATCGTCCTGCGGAACGGAGGACTACTGGCGTGGGCTCTCCTGGCTAAGTTGATTCCCTTCCTTGGAAACAGAGTCAGGCGCAAAGGCCCCGGAAACGGAGGTCTCTTGCATTCGGCAGCCGACTTCTAAGTCCGACGAACGGATGGCCTCGCGCTCGCCAAATGGGTCGCTTCGATCCGCCTGGGTGGGAAGCGTCACATAAAACGTGGTTCCCATATCAACTTGGGAATCTAACCAAATTTTGCCACTATGGCGGTCGACGATTCGTTTGACCGCCGCCAGACCAATCCCCTCGCCCGCGGTTGTCTCGGGGTGTAAGCGCTGGAAGGCACGGAAGAGCTTGTGCTGGTACTCCCGCGGGATGCCAAGGCCATTGTCCTTGACAAAGTATGTGCAGGTCTCTCCGTTGGATTCACCTTGCCAATCGCTGCCAATCTCAATGATTCCAGGCCGCGCGGGGGCCAGGTAATTCAACGCATTGGAGATCAGGTTCGCAAAGAGCTGTTCAAGCGCGGTCGAATCACCCCAGGCCGTGGGAAGAGGACTCGCCGTGACCTGCGCTCGCCGGTCCATGATCACCGCGTGCATCGAGTCGACGACGCGGGCGACGATTTGCTCTACATCGACTTCTTGCCACGTATACTCCACGCGGCCGACACGCGACAGCCGGAGCAAGGCACAGATGATGTTGCTCAATCGTGAGACGGCCGTTTGAATGAAACGAATCGCCTCGCTCATCTGGCGATCGAGCAGTTCCACGCCGCGCTGGCGGTCGGTTTCTGGCAAGTTGGCCGCGCTCAAAATCTGGCGAATCTGGTCGCAGACCGAGCCCAGCTCGTGGCTAAACCCTTGCAGGTTCACCAAGGGCGAGCGGAGATCGTGCGACACGCTATACACAAACATCTCGTTTTCGTCATTCTTGCGCTCCAATTCGCGGTTGGCACGATCCAGCTCACGGACCCGGTTTTCAAGCGTCGTGTTCAGGTCGCGGACGGCCTCCGCCAGGGCTTTCTCGGCTTCGACCTGCTGGCGAAGGCACTCGGTTTCGCAGTGATGCCTTTCCTGGGCGAGCCGTTCTTCGTAGATTTTGCGATCGGCGTCGCGCAACGCCGCCGCCTGACGCTCGATTTGCCGGGTCTTGGCATACAGGTCGGCCAACACGGCGATCTTCGACCGGAAGATATCGGGGGTGAGCGGCTTGATCAGGTAGTCGACGGCGCCCAGCGAGTAGCCCCGAAAGATCTGCAAGTCCTCCTTATAGCTCGCGGTCGCAAAAATTAGCGGAATGTGCTGTGATTTCTCCCGGGCGCGGATCAGGCTTGCAGTCTCGAAGCCATCCATCTCGGGCATGTTTACATCCAGGACGATGACGGCGAATTCTTCCTCCAGGAGGCACTTGAGCGCCTCGCGGCCAGAGCAGGCGAGGACCGGCCTCACCTCCAGGCCCTGCAGCATTCCCGTATAGGCGACGAGGTTCTTTTCGTCGTCGTCCACAATCAGCACGCTCGCTCGATCCGGCTCGCTCATGACTGGCCCCCTGTGCTTGATGGCGGTGACAGACCTGTCAGAAAGGTCGCAATTCCTGCAAGAGGTCGAACGCAGCACCCTCCTTGCTCGATGGCAGACTCGGGCATCGTCGGCGATTCGGCCGTGGTTGGCTCCTGGACGACGACGAGCCCGCCTTTCTGCAATATCGCCGCTGCCCCTTTCGCTCCGTCGGCACTGGCGCCGGTGAGCACCACCCCGACCACATGAGAGCCATAGGAATCGGCCGCCGACTCGAAGAGCGCATCGATGCTCGGTCGCGCGAATTGCACAGGCGCCTCCGTGGAGAGGGTGAAGAATCGTGGCTCGATGAGAAGGTGATAGTCCGCGGGGGCCAAATAGGCGCTACCGGGCAGGATCGGTTGCTTGTCCGAAGGTTCCACGACGGCCAGGGAGCTGCCACCGCTAAGGTATTCGGCCAAGCCATCACCGACGTCCGCGCTCCGATGCTGCGCGATGACGATCGGAAGCGAAAACGTCTTCGGCAACGCACCTAAGATCGTGCGAAGAGCGTTCAGCCCACCCAACGAAGTTCCGATGACGACGATTTCGTACACACCTGCGGGTTCCTGCGGTAAATCTTATTGCGGCAATCAAAGCTGTCGTATTGCGATTCATGGGGCGTGAAGCTCATCGACTCCCGCATTCCTAGCGCCAGGAAGCCGAGCGGGCAAAGGCTGCTATACAGGAGACGATGGACGCGTTCCTGAAGCGAGTGATTGAAGTAGATCAAGACGTTGCGGCAGAGGATCATCTGGAATTCATTGAACGAGCCGTCCGTCACAAGGTTGTGTGGGGCGAACACCACCTGCTGCCGCAGGGCTGGCTGAAGAAGGGCATAATCGTACCGAGCGACGTAGTAGTCGGAGAAACAGTTCTTGCCGCCCGCCGCGATGTAATGCTGGGTATACTCCTGGATCGCAGAGAGCGGGTAGACGCCGGCCTGCGCCTTCGCCAGCACGGCTTCGTTCATGTCGGTCGCATAGATCCGGCAGCGCGAGTACAGTCCCTCCTCGGCCAGGATGATCGCCGTGCTGTAGACTTCTTCCCCCGTCGAACAGCCTGCATGCCAAATTCGCACGAACGGATACGTTCGCAAATGTGGAACCACCTGCTCGCGAAAGGCGCGGTGGAAGCCGGGATCTCGGAACATGCTCGTCGTGTTCACGCTCAGTGTGAGCAGGAACCGCTCCATGCACGCGGCGTCGGCGAGCAATCTCCGCTGCAAGGCCGGAATGTCGTTCAGTTGCTCGGCCTCGAGCATCTTGGCGATCCGTCGCCGTAGCGATGCCGGAGCATAATCGCGGAAATCGAAGCCATATCGCGCGACGATCGCTTCCAACAACGTTGGGATCGCGTCGAGCTCGTGGGAGATTTCGCATTGCGACATATCGGCCATCTAGCGGCTTGAGGTTCCTGCCGTTTGCCCCGATTCCGGCTTGACGGCTTCCTGGAGTTCAAGGGCAGCCGCTGGCTTCCGATAGAGCCAGACCCGCAGCAGGGAAAGGAGTTGGTCCGGATCGACCGGCTTGGCGATATAGTCGCTCGCGCCGGCTTCGATGCACTTCTCTCGATCGCCCTTCATCGCCTTGGCGGTGAGAGCGATGATCGGCAACGATTTGAATGGCTCCATGTCGCGTATGCGGCGCATGGTCTCATATCCGTCCATTTCAGGCATCATGATGTCCATCAAGACCACGTCGATCGCCGGTATCCTTTCCAGGGAGGTGATAGCGTCCTTGCCGTTTTCAGCATAGAAGACCTGCATCTGCTCCCGTTCCAGAACGGCAGTCAGGGCGAAGATGTTGCGAAGGTCGTCGTCCACGACGAGCACATTCTTATGCGCCAGCGACGGGTCGGTGTGGATCTGCCGCACGGGCCGCTGTTTGGCGTCGGGCAGACGGGCCTCGACGCGGTGCAAGAAGAGCGACGTTTCGGCCGCCAGTCTCTCGGGCGACCGTGAATCTTTGATGATCACCGCCTCGCTGCGCCTCTTGAGTTGGGCCTCCTCATCTGCGGAGAGTGTCTTTGACGTGTAGACCGCTACCGGAAGATCGAGCAAGCCGAGCTGCTTCTCGATCTGGTCGAGCAGGTCAAGGCCCGACATATCGGGCAGCATCAAGTCCAGCACGAGGCCGTCGAATTTCTGCGTGTTCAAAGCTTGCAGGGCCTCGCTCCCGCTGTGGACCGCCGTCGCCTGAACATCCGCGCCGGCGAGTTGCGACATAATCTGGCCACATTCCAGCTTGTCATCGTCCACCACGAGCAAGCGGCGCACGCGGTGCTTGAAGCTGCCTTCGATCATCTTGAAGGCTTGCTCAAGCGCGTTTTTGTCGACGGGTTTTTTGAGATAGGCCACGGCTCCTAATTGAATGCCTTGCTGTTCCTCGTCGAGGGCGGACACCACGTGCACAGGTATCTGCGAGAGTTGGGAATCGTGCTTCAGGCGGTCGAGAATCTCCCAGCCGCTGATATCCGGCAACTTGATATCCAGCGTGATGGCATCGGGCTTGTAATACCGGGCCAAGGAGAGGCCTGTCTCGCCTCGCAGCGCGACAAGTCCCTTGAAGCCCTGTTCTCGGGCAATACCCAGCAAGACCTGTGCGAAGCTGGCGTCGTCTTCGATGATCAGCACCAGACGATCCTGGCCCGTAATCGAGAGCCGGTCATCGTCGACCTCCGGCGACGGCGGCAGCAAGGCCGTTTGACGGATCGCCTCGCTCGCTTGCTGGACTGGGACGACCGATGGCGTCTTGGAAAGCGCCGTGAGCGGGGCAGTTGCCGTGACCGTCGCGGATTCTGCAGCGGGCTTCGCCGCCACGTCTGCACTGCGTTTTGTCGCATCGCTGTGCGGCAAATACAAAGTAAACGTGCTTCCTTTCCCAAGCTGGCTCTCCACGCGCAGGTCGCCGCCGAGCAGCCGGGCGATCTCGCGACTGATCGAGAGACCCAGGCCGGTCCCGCCGAACTTGCGAGCCGTCCCCGTGTCGGCCTGCTGGAACGGCTCGAAAATAATCTTCAGCTTGTCGTTCGCGATCCCGATGCCACTGTCACTGACGGAGAAGGCGATCACCTGCCGCGCGGCGTTGAGCTGCTCATGCTCGACGCTCCAGCCCCGGGCGGCCGGCGCGATACGGAGATCGACCCCTCCTTGTTCGGTGAACTTGAAGGCGTTGGCGAGCAGATTTTTGAGTACCTGCTGCAACCGCTTACCGTCGGTCCAAATCGTCGGCGGGAGGTTCGGATCGATGGCCACCGCGAAATCCAGGTGCTTGGTTTCGGCCACCTGTTGGAAGGTGCGCGTCACATAGTCTGCCAACTCGCCGAGCGGCACCTCGGCCGTTTCCAGCGACACCGTACCCGATTCGACCTTGGACATATCCAGAATGTCGTTGATCAACGACAGCAGGTCGGAACCCGATCCGTGAATCGTGCGGATGTATTCGAGTTGTTGCGGCGTGAGGTTGCCGTCGCGATTGTCGCTTAACAGGTTGGAAAGGATCAGAAGGCTATTGAGCGGAGTTCTCAGCTCATGCGACATGTTGGCCAAGAACTCCGACTTGTACTTCGAGCTAAGCGTGAGCTGCTCGGCCTTGTCTTGCAGGGCCTTGCGAGCCTCTTCGATCTGATGGTTCTTCCCTTCGACTTCCGTCTTCTGCCCGGCCAGCAGCCGCGCCTTCTCCTCCAGCTCTTCATTAGACTGCTGTAGTTGTTCTTGCTGTCGCTTCAACAATTCTTCGGACTGCCTCAGCGACGTGGCCTGCTGCTCCAGCCGCGTGTTCTTCTCCTTGAGCTCTTCCTGTTGCGTTTGGAGTTCTTCGGCCAGCGATTGCGACTGCTTGAGGAGCTCCTCGGTGCGCATGCCTGCCTGGATCGTATTGAGCACGATCCCGATCCCCTCCGTGAGCTGATCGAGGAAGCTGATATGGATGTCGGTCAGCCGGGTGAAGGACGCCAGCTCGATGACCGCGCGAACCTGCCCTTCGAAGACGACCGGCAGGACAACGATATTGGACGGAGTCGCGTCTCCCAGGCCGGAGTTGATGTGAATGTATTCGCTGGGAACGTCGGTCATCAGAATGCGTTCCTTCTCCAAGGCACACTGGCCCACCAGACCCTCGCCCAGTTGGAAACGGTTGGCCAGGCCCTTGCGCTCGCGATAAGCGTAGCTGGAGAGAAGTTTCAGCACCTGCGTGTTGCCTTCCATGTCAGCCACGTAGAAGACGCCGTGCTGTGCCTGCACTAGCGGTGCCAGCTTCGAGAGGATCATTTTGGCGACCGCCATGAGATCGCGCTGCCCTTGCAGGGTGCGTGTGAACTCCGCGAGGTTTGTTTTGAGCCAGTCCTGTTCAGTGTTCCGCTGCGTCGTATCGCGGAGCGTGCCGATCATCTCGTTCAGGTTGTTCTTGAGCTCGTCCACCTCACCGCTGGCGTCGACCTTGATGGAGCGGGTCATGTCGCCTTTCGTTACCGCGGTGGCCACTTCGGCAATGGCCCGCACCTGGGTCGTCAGGTTCGCGGCCAGTTCGTTGACGTTGTCGGTCAGATCTTTCCAGGTGCCAGCGGCGCCAGGCACGTTCGCCTGACCGCCCAGCTTGCCCTCGACGCCCACTTCACGAGCTACCGTCGTCACCTGGTCGGCGAACGTGGCGAGCGTATCGTTCATGGCGTTGATCGTGTCCGCCAGGGCCGCAATTTCGCCTTTGGCGGGCAGGGTGAGCTTCTCTTTCAGGTTCCCCTTGGCCGTGGCCGTGACGACCTTGGCGATGCTGCGCACCTGATCGGTGAGGTTGGCCGCCATCACGTTGACGTTGTCGGTGAGATCCTTCCACGTCCCGGCGACCCCTTTCACTTCGGCCTGACCGCCTAGTTTGCCGTCGGTGCCCACCTCGCGGGCCACACGAGTGACTTCCGCAGCGAAGGCATTGAGCTGATCGACCATCGTGTTGATGGTGCTCTTCAACTCCAGGATCTCACCCTTCACGTCCACGGTGATCTTTTGCGTCAGATCGCCCTTGGCCACGGCCGTGGTGACCTGAGCGATGTTGCGCACTTGGGCCGTGAGGTTGGCGGCCATACCGTTCACGTTGTCCGTGAGGTCCTTCCAGACGCCGGCCACGCCCGGCACGACCGCCTGGCCGCCCAGCTTGCCGTCGGTGCCCACCTCGCGGGCCACACGCGTCACCTCCGACGCGAAGGACCGGAGCTGATCGACCATCGTATTGATGGCTTCCTTGAGTTGGAGGATCTCCCCCCGCACGTCGACGGTGATTTTTTTCGACAGGTCGCCGCTGGCCACGCCGATGGTGACTTCGGCGATGTTGCGAACCTGGCTGGTCAGATTGGCGGCCATCATGTTCACGTTGTCGGTCAGGTCCTTCCACGTGCCGGCCACGCCTTTGACGTCGGCCTGGCCACCCAGCTTGCCGTCGGTGCCCACCTCGCGGGCCACGCGGGTTACTTCGGAGGCAAACGAATTGAGCTGGTCGACCATCGTGTTGATCGTGTTCTTCAGGTCCAGCACTTCGCCCCGCACGTCGACGGTGATCTTGCGCGCCAGATCGCCCCGAGCGACCGCCGTGGTGACCTCCGCGATATTGCGTACCTGCGCGGTGAGGTTCGACGCCATGCCGTTGACGTTGTCGGTGAGATCCTTCCAGGTGCCGGCCGCGCCCTTGACGTCGGCCTGACCGCCCAGCTTGCCGTCGGTTCCCACCTCGCGGGCCACGCGGCTCACTTCCGAGGCGAACGACTGGAGCTGGTCGACCATCGTGTTGATGGTGTCCTTCAAGTCGAGGATTTCGCCCTTCACGTCGACCGTGATCTTTTTCGACAGGTCGCCATTGGCGACGGCCGTCGTCACCTCGGCGATATTACGCACCTGGGACGTCAGGTTGGCGGCCATCACATTGACGTTGTCGGTCAGGTCCTTCCAGGTGCCGGCTACTCCCGGCACGACGGCCTGCACGCCCAGCTTGCCTTCGCTCCCCACCTCACGGGCCACGCGCGTCACCTCCGAGGCGAACGAGCCGAGCTGGCCGACCATCGTGTTGATCGTGTCTTTGATCTGCAGGATCTCGCCCTTCACGTCGACCGTGATTTTCTGCCCCAGATCGCCGTTGGCGATGGCGGTGGCCACTTTCGACACGTCGCGCAATTGGACCGTCAGGTTGCCGGCCATGGCGTTGACATTGTCGGTGAGATCCTTCCAGGTGCCGGCCACGCCAGGTACGACGGCCTGACCGCCCAACTTGCCGTCGGTGCCCACCTCGCGGGCCACGCGGGTCACTTCCGAGGCAAACGACTGAAGCTGGCCGACCATCGTGTTGATCGTGTTCTTCAGGTCGAGAATCTCACCCTTCACGTCAACCGTGATCTTCTTCGACAGGTCGCCATTGGCCACCGCGGTCGTTACCTCAGCGATGTTTCGCACCTGGCTGGTGAGGTTGCCGGCCAGAACGTTGACGTTGTCCGTGAGGTCCTTCCACGTGCCGGCCACGCCCGTGACCTCGGCTTGGCCACCCAGCTTGCCGTCGGTGCCCACCTCGCGGGCCACGCGGGTCACTTCCGAGGCAAACGACTGGAGCTGGTCCACCATCGTGTTGATCGTGTCCTTCAGATCGAGAATCTCGCCCTTCACATCGACGGTGATCTTTTTCGACAGATCGCCGTTGGCCACCGCCGTCGTCACCTCGGCGATGTTGCGGACCTGGGAGGTGAGATTCCCGGCCATTTGATTGACGTTGTCCGTAAGGTCCTTCCACGTGCCGGCCACCCCCGTGACCTCGGCTTGGCCACCCAGCTTGCCGTCGGTGCCCACCTCGCGGGCCACGCGGGTCACTTCCGAGGCAAACGACTGGAGCTGGTCGACCATCGTGTTGATCGTGTTCTTCAGGTCGAGAATCTCGCCTTGCACGTCGACCGTGATCTTCTTCGACAGGTCGCCGTTGGCCACCGCCGTGGTGACTTCGGCGATGTTACGGACCTGGCTCGTGAGGTTGCCGGCCATCTGGTTGACGTTGTCCGTAAGGTCCTTCCAGGTGCCGGCCACGCCGGGTACGGCGGCCTGGCCACCCAGCTTGCCGTCGGTTCCCACCTCGCGGGCCACGCGGGTCACCTCCGAGGCAAACGACTGGAGCTGGTCGACCATCGTGTTGATCGTGTTCTTCAGGTCGAGGATTTCACCTTGGACGTCGACGGTGATTTTCTTAGACAGGTCGCCGTTGGCGACTGCCGTTGTCACTTCGGCAATGTTGCGGACTTGCGACGTGAGGTTGCCGGCCATCGCATTGACGTTGTCGGTGAGATCCTTCCACGTTCCGGCCACACCCTTGACCTGGGCCTGCACGCCGAGCTTCCCCTCGCTGCCTACCTCGCGGGCCACGCGAGTTACCTCGGAGACGAACGACTGAAGCTGGCCGACCATCGTGTTGATCGTGTTCTTCAGATCGAGGATCTCCCCCTTGACGTCGACCGTGATCTTCTTCGACAGGTCTCCATTGGCCACCGCCGTCGTCACTTCGGCGATGTTGCGGACTTGCGACGTGAGGTTGCCGGCCATCTGATTGACGTTGTCGGTCAAGTCTTTCCACGTACCGGCCACGCCTTTGACATCCGCCTGGCCACCCAGTTTGCCGTCGGTTCCCACCTCACGCGCGACGCGCGTCACCTCCGAGGCGAACGATTGAAGCTGGCCGACCATCGTGTTGATTGTGTTCTTCAGATCGAGGATCTCCCCCCTCACGTCAACCGTGATTTTTTTTGAGAGGTCGCCGTTGGCGATGGCGGTGGCCACTTCGGCAATGTTTCGCACCTGACCGGTCAGGTTGCCGGCCATCATGTTCACGCTATCGGTGAGATCCTTCCACGTGCCGGCCACGTCCTTGACGACGGCCTGGCCGCCCAGCTTGCCGTCGGTGCCCACTTCGCGGGCCACGCGCGTCACTTCGGAGGCGACCGCGTTGAGCCGATCGACCGTACCATTGATGGAGTTCTTGAGTTGAAGTATTTCGCCCTGCACCTCGACGGTGATCTTCTTGGACAGATCGCCGTTGGCGATGGCCGTTGTCACTTCGGCGATGTTGCGCATTTGGCCGGTGAGGTTCCCCGCCATCGCGTTCACGCCATCGGTCAGGTCCTTCCAGGTGCCAGCCACCCCCTTCACGTGGGCCTGTCCCCCTAATTTTCCTTCCGAGCCGATTTCGCGCACGACCCGCGTTACCTCCGACGAGAACGAGCGGAGCTGGTCAACCATGCCGTTTACGGTCTTTCCCAAGCGGAGGAATTCCCCTTCCAGCCGCAGTCCGTCAAACTCCAGTTTCATATGCTGCGAGAGATCGCCGGACGCGACTGCCCCAATCACGCGGGAAACTTCAACGGTGGGCCGAGTCAAATCGGCAATGAGTGAATTGATGGCCTCGATTCGGTTCGCCCAGCCTCCGCCGGCGCCGACCAGAACCGCGCGAGAGTTGGTTTTGCCTTCTTTGCCAACGGCCACGCTGACCCGCTCGATCTCGGTGGTTGCCCCGTGAAGCAAATCCACAACATCGTTGAACGTCTCGGCGATCTCACCGGCGGGGCCGGTTTGGTCTAACGGCAATCGGACCGAAAAGTCTCCCTTCTTCACCGAACGCAAAGCCGCGAGGAGTGGCCGGGCATCGATCAACATGGCGCCGTCGGGGGGGGCTTCTTCATGCATGGTTGGAATCGTGCTGGAATGGTCGTTGAGGGGGCCAAATGGCAAGGGGCAAAATCGTACTGCCGCAGATCGGCGGCCCACGCTTCGCTATTGGAATTTAGCTCTAGGTCACGCCCATCGATTCATTTGCGAACAAGGAAATCTCCCAGCAGTCCGTGCAAAAGTCGCACGCGCGAAGGATTACAAGAATGGTCGGCACTCCGCTTGAGGTTGGGCAGCGCGCCATTTTGGTATCCGGTGAAATAAATCACCTAAGCCGACCCAAAGAGAGAGCCCAGCCAAAGGATTCGTAGGCTCGCCGAGGGCGACGGTGCTGCCGTTACCGCCCAGGTTTGACGGGGACCGGTCTCAGGAACGGCCTTTCCCGTGGGTCTTTTAATGACTTCGCCGGCTGCCTTTCCCGGCACGCCAGCCCGATCCCATCGCGGAAAAAAAGAGCCGCAACAGGAACCGCCGCTGCCGCCTCCTCCGCTTTAGAACGCAGCAAACGTTGTGGCTTTTCAGCGGTCGGATATATTGAGCTTGCGAAATCGTTCGGTCTGCGCTGCGTTGATCGGCCTCTCATTTTGCCTTGAGGATTGTGGCCTTGCATACCACGGCTCCCATGCGAGTACTGCTCGTAGACGACGATTGCGACACGACGGAGTGCATGCGCCTCTTGCTCAATCATTGGGGCCACGACGTGCACGTCGCCAATCAAGGTATCGCTGCCATCGAGCAGGCGCCCCAGCTCAAGCCCGATCTGATGCTCGTCGATCTGGCGATGCCCGTGGTCGACGGTCTCGCGGTCGCTCGCCGCGTTCGAGAGATGCCCGAATTGGTCACGACTGCGCTGGTGGCGTTGACCGGTTGGACCGACGCGGCTCACGTTCAAGAGGCAATTACGGCCGGCTTCGACGAATGCCTCACCAAGCCTCTGACGGTCAACGACTTGGGAGAGGTGCTCCGTCGGGTGAGGGCGCGCATTGACGAAACGCGCCGCCTCGCCCGTGCCGCGATGGAAGCGGCCGCCGCCGCACGGGAGAAAACCCAGAAATCGCGCCAAGAGCTGTGCGACCCGGTCGATTATGTCCGGATCGGCGACCCGAACGCAACAGACGGCCCCTGCGTGTCGATTCGCGTGCAGAAGTCGGGAATCGGCGACATCCTGGTGCTTGAAGACCGCGAGTTGGCCAACAAGTTGCGCCAGTGGCTGAAGGATCGAGGCTGCCGGCTCGGCCCGCTGTTCGAGCCGTCGGCCGGCAAAATCGCGTTCTTCACCTACTCTCGCCGCCAGACGCGGACCTTGCTGTCCTCTCACCCCAGGTTCCGGATCGATTCGTAACACGGCGAGAAGCGATACCTGCGGCCGCCCGTGGTCTCAGGCATTGTTGCGACGATCGGTAGCCCCGGCGTCCGTGCCCGGCTTCTAGACACTCTCAAGATTTACGGCCAAGGTTCGCCTCTTTTTTCGGCCCCGGTGCGCTCTTTGCGACGGTCGACTGGGAATCTCTCACCTCGCGACAAAAGGAATGCGCAATGGCCGAAACAACGGCGGACATCATGATCGAACGGCTGATCGCCTGGGGCGTCGACACGGTTTTCGGCATTCCGGGCGACGGGATCAATGGCATCATGGAGGCCTTGCGAAAGAAGCAAGATCGCGTCCGGTTCGTTCAAGTCCGCCACGAGGAAGCAGCCGCCTTCATGGCGTGCGCCTACTCCAAGTTCACCGGTCGTTTGGGAGTCTGCCTGGCCACTTCCGGACCGGGTGCCATTCATCTGCTGAACGGTCTGTACGACGCCAAGCTCGATACGACGCCTGTGCTGGCCCTGACCGGGCAGACCTATCACGACCTTCTCGGCACGCGCTTCCAGCAGGAAGTGAACCTGCTGCAGCTCTACAGCGACGTGGCGATCTACAACCAGATGATCATGGGGCCTGAGCATGCTCAGGCGGTCGTGGACGTGGCGTGCCGCAACGCGCTGGCCGAACGGGGCGTCGCTCATATCACTTGCCCCAATGACTATCAGGAGATGGCTGCCTCTAAGGGACACACCTCGATGATGAACGTGAAGGGGCACACGTCGCACGAATGGCGGCCTCCGGTGGGCGTGCCGCCGCGGGCGACGCTCGAAGCAGCGGCCAGCCTGCTCAACGAAGGCAAAAAGGTTGTCATGCTGATCGGGCAGGGAGCGATGGGAGCCGGCGAGCAGGTGGAGAAACTGGCCGACGCCCTGGGTGCACCGGTGGTCAAGGCGCTGTTGGGCAAGGCCGTCATTCCCGACGATTCTCCCTACACCACGGGCTATCTGGGCTTGATCGGCACCGCTCCCTCGGACAAAGCGATGGAGAACTGCGACACCCTGCTCATGATCGGCACGAGCTTTCCCTATATGCAGTACCTGCCCAAACCGGGCCAAGCCGGGGCTGTGCAAATCGACCGAGACCCCCGCCGCATCGGCTTGCGTTATCCAGTGGATATTGGGCTCGTTGGCGATGCGCGCGCCACAATCGAAGCCCTGCTGCCGCTCATCAAGCCCAAGCAGGACCGTTCGCTCCTGGACCAGGCACAAGAGGGCATGAAGGAGTGGCGCGAGATGATGCTCAAGCGGTCCAGCCGTGACGACACGCCCCTGAAACCGCAGGTCGTGGCCCGCCACGTGAGCGAGCTGCTGGCCGACAACGCGATCGTGACCTGCGACTCAGGTACCATTACGACCTGGGCCGCCCGACACATCCACATGCGCCGCGGTATGATGTTCTCGCTCTCCGGGACGTTGGCCACGATGGCGCCCGGGTTACCCTATGCCAACGCGGCGCAAATCGCCTATCCCGATCGCCAGGTGGTGGCGTTTGTGGGCGACGGTGGTTTCACGATGCTCGGCTGTGAGTTCATCACGGCCGTCAAGTACAACCTGCCCATCAAGGTTGTGGTGATCAAGAACAACGTCCTGGGGCAAATCAAATGGGAGCAAATGATCTTCTTGGGCAACCCGGAATACGGCGTCGAATTGCAGCCGATCGACTTCGTCAAGTTCGCCGAGGCGTGCGGGGGAGTTGGTTTCCGCGTCGAAAAGCCCGCCGAGGTAGGGCCGGTGATGCAGGCGGCCTTTGCCTCGACGCGGCCCACGCTCATCGAAGCGGTGGTTGACCCATTCGAGCCCCCCATGCCGGCCTCGGCCACGCCCAAGCAGGCGTTGCACTTGACCGAATCGCTGATGCGTGGCCAACCGCACGCCGGCAAGATCGCCACCACGATCTTCCGCGACAAGGTGGCGGATTTGACGAAATAACCCCCTATCCGGCGCTCCGCAGGACATTCCCGAAAAGCTGTCGCAAAGCGCCCGACGGGAGGAAATCAATGCCCGAAGTGATCCAAAAGCCGGCTGTCGTCAAAGACGTGGTCGTCGACGTGATCGACGGCGTGCGGCTCTACTCGCGTCGCACGACGGCCAAGACGTTGACTCTTAACGCATCGAGCCGTGAACGGACGCCAATCGAAAGGTTGGCAGAGGCTTTGCATCGGAAGGGGTACGCCGTCAAGCGCGAGACGTTCGTTCTTGATGCGAAGACACACTACGACCTGGAGGCAACGTGGGTCGGCGACGGGGACCCGCCCTACCCAAAACCGGAATAAGCGTGGACGGTCCGCGCGGCGACATCATGAACGTGGGCAGGGCCCACTCTATCGGACGAGGCAGTGATGAGCGTGCAGGCGGCACCGCAGAGGGTGGAGGGGTCTAATTACAAGATCGCGGCGGCACAGGTGGATGCCGAGCGGCTCGCCTCGCTTCTTCGTCGCGAGTTGCGCGGCGAGGTCCGATTCGACGACGGTTCACGCGCCCTCTACGCGACCGACGGCTCCAACTACCGTCAGGTGCCGATCGGTGTCGTTCTGCCGCGCGACGCTGCGGATGTCGAGACTACGGTGGTCCTCTGCCGCGAATTCGGCGCGCCGATCCTCGGCCGAGGGGGCGGCACGAGCCTCACCGGCGGCTGCTGCAACGTCGCGGTGGTCGTCGATATGTCGAAGTACATGCACCAGATCATCGAGCTCGATCCCCGGCGCAAGCTGGCCCGCGTGCAGCCGGGTCTGGTTCTCGACGGTCTGCGGATAAAGGCCGAAGAACACCATCTGACCTTCGCGCCCGATCCGTCGACGCACAACCACTGCTGCATCGGCGGGATGCTCGGCAACAACTCCTGCGGCATCCATTCGATGATGGGAGGCCGCACGGTCGACAACATCCTGGAGCTCGACATCCTCACCTACGACGGCCTGCGGATGCGAGTCGGCCCGACCGATGACGATGAATACGCGAGGATCCTGCAGCAGGGGGGCAGGAAGGCCGAGATCTATCGACGCCTGCGGCAGCTTGGCGACGACTACGGCGATCTGATTCGTCAGCGTTATCCGAAGATTCCGCGGCGCGTGTCGGGCTACAGCCTCGATGAGCTACTTCCCGAGAACGGGTTTCACGTCGCCCGCTCCTTGGTCGGATCGGAAAGCACATGCGTCCTGTTTCTGGAGGCGACCTGCAAGTTGGTCCACAGCCCGCCGAAACGGACGCTTGTGGTGTTCGGCTTCAGTGACGTGGCGACGGCGGGCGACCATGTCCCCGAGATTGCCGCCTATGCGCCATTGGGACTGGAGGGGCTCGACGATCGCCTGGTCAACGATTTGCGCGCCAAATCGCTCCACATGGATTTGCTGCCGTACTTGCCCGAGGGAGACGCCTGGCTGCTGGTCGAATTCGGAGGCTCGACGCAGGAGGAGGCCGACGCCCAGGCCGACAATCTGGTGCGGCATCTCGCCAGCCGGCCCCACGTGAAAGATTGGAAGATCTACACCGACAAAAAAGAAGAGCGCATGGTGTGGCAGATCCGAGAGGCGGGGCTGGGGGCCACCGCGCGCATTCCCAACAAGCCAGACAACTGGGAAGGGTGGGAAGATTCCGCCGTGCCGCCAGAACGCGTCGGCGACTACCTGAGGGACCTGCGGGCGCTGCTCGACAGGCACCGTTACCAATGCGCTCTCTACGGACACTTCGGCCAGGGCTGCATTCACACACGGATCAACTTCGACTTCAAAACGGCCGAGGGGGTGGCAAAGTATCGGCGATTCATGTACGAGGCGGCCGATCTGGTCCTGAGCTACGGCGGTTCCCTGTCTGGCGAGCACGGAGACGGCCAGTCGCGGGCCGAGTTGCTCCCCAAGATGTACGGCCCGGAGTTGATCGACGCCTTCCGCGAGTTCAAGTCGATCTGGGATCCGGACTGGAAAATGAATCCCGGCAAAAAGGTCGACGCCTACAAGATCGACGACAACCTCCGGCTCGGACCCGACTATCACCCGATCGAGGTGAAGACGCACTTCAAGTACCCCGACGACCACGGCAGCTTCGCCTACGCGACGGAGCGGTGCGTCAGCGTGGGGATCTGTCGCCGCGAAAAAGGGGGCACGATGTGCCCCAGCTACATGGTAACCAAGGAAGAAATGCACTCCACGCGCGGGCGAGCGCACCTCCTGTTTGAAATGCTGCAAGGGAGCCCGCTCAAGAAAGTCTGGAAGGACGAATCGGTACGGGAGGCGCTCGACCTGTGCCTGGCATGCAAGGGGTGCAAAGGGGACTGCCCGATGCAGGTCGACATGGCGACCTACAAAGCCGAGTTCCTGTCGCACTACTACGAGGGGCGGCTGCGACCTCGGCACGCTTATGCCATGGGCTGGATCTATTGGTGGAGCCGGCTGGCGTCGCTGGCGCCGCCGCTGGCGAATCTCTTCAGCCAGACGCCCGGCTTGAGCGCCATCCTCAAATGGCTGGGGGGAATCTCTCCTCAGCGGCAGATGCCTCCCTTCGCCAACGAGACGTTCAAGGAGTGGTTCATTCGGCGGCAGCCGCGCAACCTCGGTGCCGAGCGGGTGATCCTTTGGCCCGACACCTTTAACAACCATTTTCATCCAGAAGTGGCCAAAGCTGCGGTGGAAGTGATCGAGCACGTTGGCTGGGAGGTTATCGTGCCGCAGGCGTCGCTGTGCTGCGGCCGGCCGCTTTACGACTACGGCATGCTCACCACCGCCAATCGCATGCTGCGGCAGATTCTCGATACGCTGCGCGACGAGATCCGGGCCGGCACGCCAGTCGTCGGCCTCGAGCCGAGTTGCGTGGCCGTCTTCCGCGACGAGTTGACGGGGCTGTTCCCGATGGACGAGGACGCCAAACGGCTGAAGGCGCAGACGTTCACCCTCGCTGAATTTCTCGAAAGACACGCGCCCGAACACCGTTTTCCGCCGCTGCGGCGAAAGGCGATCGTACACGGCCACTGCCACCAAAAGGCCGTGATGAAGCTCGACGCCGAAGACCAGGTGCTGACGAAGCTTGGTCTGAACTACGAGGTGCCCGATAGCGGTTGCTGCGGCATGGCCGGTTCGTTCGGCTTCGAGGAGAAGCATTACGACATTTCGATGAAGGTCGGCGAGCACAAATTACTTCCCGTAGTCCGTGAGGCCGAAAAAGACACGCTCGTCATCGCCGATGGATTTAGCTGCAAACACCAGATCGCGGAAGGCACGGACCGCCGAGCGCTCCACTTGGCGCAAGTATTGCAAATGTCGTTGCACGACTCGCCCGAGGGACCACCTGCCGGTTATCCAGAAGTGCACTATCCCGACGTCCGGATGGACGGGGCGGAAAAGCAACGGGCCGTCGTCAGATCGGCGATCCTGCTGGGTGCCGGCGCGCTGGCCGCGGGTGGTTTGTGGTGGGCTTGGAGAAGAAGCAGGCGGTAGAAAGGCGCAGGCAGCAGGAGTGGGCAGCCGCGATTGCTCCAGGCCGCCTTCACCCAGGCCCGTTCCCAGAGAGAGGGAGATAACCATGCACACACCTCCGAGACCCGAAGTTGTCGCGATCACCGGCGCGTCGGCCGGCGTGGGACGAGCGACCGCCCGAGAGTTCGGCCGCCGCGGAGCGCACGTCGGTCTTCTCGCCCGCGGTCTGGATGGCCTGGAGGGGGCGCGCGAAGATGTGGAACGCCTCGGCGGAAAGGGGCTCATCGTTCCTACAGACGTTGCCTTCGCCGACCAGGTGGAAGCCGCCGCAGAAAAGGTCGAACGCCAATTCGGCCCAATCGACGTCTGGATCAACTGCGCGATGACCTCGGTCTTTTCGCCCTTCGACAGGATGACGCCGGAGGAATTCAAGCGGGTCATCGATGTGACGTTCATGGGCCAGGTTCACGGCACGAGGGCCGCCTTGAAACGAATGCTGCCGCGGGATCGGGGGACGATCGTGCAGGTCGGCTCGGCGTTGGTCTACCGCAGCATCCCGCTGCAATCGGCCTACTGTGCGGCCAAGGCGGCCGTGCGCGGCTTCACCGATTCGCTGCGCACGGAACTGTTGCATCAGAAAAGCCGTGTGCACCTGACCATCGTCCAACTGCCGGGATTGAACACGCCGCAGTTCGACTGGTCGAAGAGCCGCATGCCGCAGCGGGCGCAGCCGGTGCCGCCGATCTTTCAGCCGGAGGTTGCGGCCGACGCCATCGTGTGGGCCGCGCGTCATCATCGGCGCGAGGTCTGGGTCGGCCGTTCCTCGGTCAAAGCGATACTCAGCGCCAAGGTCGCCCCTTCGATCGGAGACTGGGTCCTCAGCCGGGAAGGCTATGCAAGCCAGCAGACCGGGGAGCCGGAGGATCCCGATCGCCCGCACAACCTCTGGCAACCGGTCGCCGGCGATCACGGCGCGCACGGCCGCTTCGACGCTCGGGCGACCAGCTTCAGCCCGCAGTTCTGGCTCGATAAACATCGGGGCCTCATTGCGTTGGCGGCCGGCGCCGCCGGTGTCGCGTGGGCCGTGTTGCGCGCGGCCAACGGGCGACAAAAGTCCCGTGTCGCGAAAGAAATCGCTTCGTCGCTACTTGGAAGAATGCAGCGCTGAGCGGCGCCGATGCACAATCGTTTTCTGCTGCGCCGTCTCGGCCCATCCGCAGGCCGAGCGGGGACAGGATGCCTAGACGTCCAAGAAGATCGCAGGTGAGGGGCGGCGGTTAGCGGGAAAGACCGAATGACTACCAATCGCGGCGAGCACCTGGCGGCGCCCATCGTCAATATTGACGTGTGGGCGTATTCCATTCCGACCGACCGCCCCGAGTCGGATGGCACGTTCGAGTGGGATAAGACGACGCTCGTGCTCGTCGAGGCTCAAGCTGGCGGCAAACGCGGGGTGGGCTACACGTATGCGGATGTGGCCACGGCCGCTCTGATACGTGACAGGCTGAGTGAAGTCGTCGTCGGGCAGGACGCGCTCGCGGTCAGCGCGTCCTGGCACAAGATGGTCCATGCGATCCGCAATTTGGGCCGGCCGGGCATCGTTTCAATGGCCGTCTCCGCTGTCGACGGCGCCTTATGGGACCTGAAGGCGAGACTTCTCGATCTTCCGCTCGTTACGCTGCTGGGCAGAATCCACGAGGCGGCGCCGGTCTACGGCAGTGGCGGTTTCACATCTTATTCGGAACAAGAGTTGTGCGAACAGCTCGAAGGATGGGCGGCCCAGGGCATCGGCCAGGTGAAGATGAAAATCGGCCGCGATCCTGAGGCTGACCGGCGGCGCGTGGCGGCCGCGCGGCAGGCGATTGGCGACAAGAGCAAGTTGTTGGTCGATGCCAACGGCGCCTATGCACGCAAAGTAGCGCTATCGCAAGCGGAAGTGTTCGCTGATTTTGGCGTCGTCTGGTTCGAAGAACCGGTGTCGTCCGATGATTTGGAGGGGTTGCGTATGGTGCGCGATCGTGCGCCGGCCGGTATGGAGGTCGCTGTCGGTGAATACGGCTACGATCTCGTCTACTTTCGGCGGTTGCTCGACGGCGGCGCGGTCGACGTGATGCAAATCGACGCGACCAGGGCCGGCGGCATCACGGGTTTCCTACAGGCCGCCAACCTGGCGGCGGCGTATCAACTCGACGTCTCGGCGCATTGCGCCCCGTCGTTGCACGCACATTTATGCTGTTCTCTGTCGAACGTCCGGCCGCTGGAGTATTTCCACGACCACGTGCGCATTGAAAGGCTCCTTTTTGAGGGTGCCCTGCCGCCCGTCGACGGCGCGCTTTACCCCGATCTGTCGCGGCCCGGCATGGGACTGGAGTTTAAACACATCGACGCCAGCCGGTTCACGGCTGCATAGCAACCCCTCTTAGGCGGACATGTTCGCGAGTCGAATTACCGGCACTGGGCAACCCACTGCTCGCATCCGGGCATGGTTCTTGCGTCACATGGAGAATCAGTGAAGGCCCCGACGCCAAAGAGGTGAGGGGATCTTGCTGCCGCCGCGTGATGATTCACGCCGCGGTGAGTTTTACACCCGAAAGGAGAATATCATGGCTGCTTCGTCGTGGTTCGGAAAAATGTTGGGAATGTCGTTGACGCTGGATCACCTCAACGACCTGCTCGTTCAGCAACTGGAGGACCTGTACAGCGCGGAAGATCAGCTCACCGAGGCTTTGCCGAAGATGGCGGAAGCGGCCCACTCCGCGCAGTTGAAGTCGGCATTCCAGACGCATTTGCGAGAAACTCGCCAGCAGAAACAGCGTCTTGAGCAAGCGTTCCATATTCTCGGCCACGAGCCGGCCGCGGAGAAGTGCCAGGCCATGGCGGGCCTCATCTCCGAAGGCGAGGAAATCATCCAGGCCACTGGCGACAACGACGTGAAAGACGCCGCCTTGATTGCGGCGGCACAGCGGGTCGAGCACTACGAGATGGCCGGGTACGGCTGCGCCCGAACATTTGCCCGGCAGTTGCACCGAGAGGATGTCGCCGCCCTCCTGCAGAAGACGCTGGAGGAGGAAAGCCGGACCAACGAGATGCTGACGCAAATCGCGGAGAACCTGATCAACCCGGTTGCCGCCCACGCCTGAGTTGGTCCCGGGGGCCGCGCCGACCGGCTCGTGTCGGCGCGGCTCGTCACCGGCTCGAAGCCGAGCAGCCTCGGCGCGCCGGACTCCAATTGGGCGTTGATCTCGGCCGCGATGCGGCGGGCTTGCTCGCGGTCGAAGCCGCCGCGCGGGCGTTGCCGCTGGCCGTTCTCGCTGTACCGCAAGTACCAGACTTGGCCGCGCTCATGGGCAGCACGCGGCCGACGCGAAACTCGGAACTCCGTTGCTTGGCTGCCAAGCGACTATTGGTTGATTCTTTCTTTGCAACTCGACTGGCCATTTGTCCAAAAAACTCCCGACGCGGAGAGGTTTTCCGCTACAAAGCGCCACAAACGGGAGATTTTGGGAGAAATCCAAAAACGCAACTGCCCGTGCTGTCACGAATTGTGACTCACGGGCAGGCCAGCGAGCGGAGAGGAACAGGACGGCAATTGAACTTTTCATAGCTGGGGTGGGAAATTGGGAAGTCGATATGCGAAGGCGAGTGAAGGGCGGCTAATCCTGTTTGGTTTCCACTACAGTCCAGAAGGCTCCCCAAGGGCTGCTTCATGGCCTAGTTGCATGTCTCATCGGCTGAAATGTCCCGTAGGTCAGCGACCTCCACAGCCATTCGACCGGGCCGAACGGAAAATACCTCAACCAGAGCGGGCTGTACCAGAGTTGCAACGCCCACACCAATGCCACGATCCCGTATAGCTGTACTCGGTCAAAATCCCCGTAAAAGCCGAATCCGTAGCCGTTGAAGAACGTCGTGCAGAGCAAGGACTGCATCAGGTAATTGGTGAGCGCCATGCGTCCTACCGACGCCAATCGGTTGGTCAGCCAGGGCAACCATCCCAGCTTGCAGACCACCATGACGACGGCGACATGCCCCAGGGCGACCAGAATGCTGCCGAAGAAGTTGATCTGAAAACAGCCGCCAAACAGTTCCACTACGTCGAACTGATTCTGGATCAGGCGGCTAGCGGCGAAGGCAACGACCGGCCATCCCAAGCCGTAACCAGAGAGAGCAACTAGACCGTAGAATCGCATCGACCGAGTAGCCGAGAAGACGCCCAACTTCATCAGGGCCATGCCGATCAACATTCGGCCCGAGACGGTCCAGACAAAGGCGCTCCCAAATACCGTTGTCTGGATTCCGAACGCTTCTGGTGCATTTTTGACGACTAGACCTTAAACAAGCATAGCCAGAAGCCGGGCGGCCGCGGCCGCGGCGAAAAAAATCGAAAACCTCCGGCGTTTTGGGGCGTATTTGTGTTGAACGCCAACAAACACGCCACACCTGCACGGAGGTTTTCGAGTGAGC
>DASZPH010000087.1:0-2745 GCA_035550375.1 Pirellulales bacterium
CCTGCGCAGGTGGGACGAGCGCGAAATCCTTGCCTGGTCCGCATGGCGGCAGGAACGCAACCGCATCGCCGCTGAGTGCCACGCTAAACGACGAGCCCGATCCAAGCGTAAAAGATCAATAAAAAGGGCGCTGTAGTACTAAGGCCCGAAGCCATACTACCGCGGCGACTGGTAGGTGCAAGTTGATGGCCGGGCTTTATCCAGGATGCCTTTTTCGCGGTCGCCCAGGATTTTCGGCAAAGGAGACGGAATGCCCGCCACGGTTAGCGGTGGCGAACAAGGTCGGTCTGAGGCAACGCAGGTGTCAGAGGCCGTGCTTTTCCAGTTTCTCTTTCAGGGCCTCGGCCGTGAACGGCTTGACGAGATAGTCGGAGACGCCCGCCTTGATCGCTTCGATAACGCGGCCGCGCTCCGCCTCCGTGGTAATCATGACGATCGGCACGGCCTTGTCTTTCGCGCGGATCTCCTGGACGACTTCCAGTCCCGTTTTGTGGGGCATGTTCCAGTCGGTCAGCACCAGACGAAAATGGCCGGGCACAAATTTTTCGACGGCCTCGGCGCCGTCGCTTGCCTCCACGACCTGATCCGCGCCGAGCGAAAGGAGCGATCGCAAGATGATCTTGCGCATGGTGCTGGAGTCGTCGGCGATAAGAATGGACTGGCTCATAGCGTTCTCCTCTTGGAAAGTTCATCGCTGGGGCGTCGGCGCCTCGCCGCCCGCTTGTTCACGGCCCTTTCACCCTCGACGTATCCAACCCCACGTCAAGCGTCATCGGGCCCCACGGCGTGTCGAATAGAATGCAGATCGGCGGTACGCGCGAGGCGAAGTTGATCTGGTGGGAACGTCCCGTGATGATGCTGGGCAGGCCGATCGACATTTCCAGGTGAGAGAGGGCCGTTTTGGCGCCCCCGGCGATCATGTTCGTCAGTTCGCCCACAGCGTCCACGACGTCGGCGTTGATTTCGTTGACGTGCGTGCCGAGCAACGTCTCGACGACCTTAAAGGCCAGCGGCGTCGAGACGCTCAGCACCACGGCACCGGTCGCTTTGCCCGACAAGCCAATCACGCCCGAAATCTCGTAGCTGGGGGAATGCGTTTGTTTCAGCGAGAGCAGCCGCCGGCTGATGTCGCAATTGAGGACCGTCTTGAACACCGTGCTGGCGGCTTCGATGAATGGGTTGATATATGCCACGTCCACAGCCAGGGCCTCCTAACGCGGCTTCGCCGCAACCAAAGAGGTATTCTCCAACATGCTCGGCATCGCCGCGCATCCGACGTTCTCAGACTTCAGGCGCCTTTCAGTCGGTAACATCCCGATCCTTCAAAGTCGACACGTGCCCAGGCATCGTCCAGGTTGAGCGTCGTCTCCGCTCCACCCAGGAACAGATAGCCGTCGGGGCGCAGAATCTTCCGCACCTTAGCCAGGATCCGCCGTTTGGTCTCCACGTCGAAATAAATCAACACGTTGCGCAGGAACACCACGTCCATGCTTGGCAGGTTCGGCCAGGGTTCGATCAGGTTGAGCAGCTTGAAGTCGATCATCGACCGCAGATCATCCTTCACCTGCCACTCGATGCCCTGCTTCTGGAAATACTTGACCAGCAAGTGGGCCGGCAGGCCGCGATTCACCTCGAACTGGTTGTAGCGCCCGAGTTTGGCCCGCTCGAGCACGTTCGTCGCCAGGTCGGTGGCCTGGATTCGCGTCGTCCACCCGGCCGGCACAACCGCCGGGTCGCGCATGATCATGGCGATGCTGTATGGTTCCTGGCCGGTCGAGCAGGCCGCGCACCAAACGCTCAGACGGCGCTCCGCTCGGCGTTGGGCGACGAGAGCGGGGAAAACCATCTTTCGCAGGGCTTCGAACGGTTTCAGATCGCGGAAGAACGATGTCTCGTTGGTGGTCATCGCTTCCACGACCTTGGTGTGCCAACTGCTCGTGCGGTCGCGGCGCATGTGGTCCATGATCTCGCGCGCCGACCGCAGACCGTCGGCACGAGCCAGCGTTTGCAGCCGTGTTTCGATGAGGTAGTGCTTGTCTTCTTCCAGCACGATGGCCGCGCGGTCGCGCACCAGCGTTCGCACGTAGTCGAAATCGGCAGATGTCAGTTCCGTGGGCTTCATGTCGATCTTCTCGTGCCGCTCGTCATTGGATTTGGACCAGGGCCGGTGCACGTCGTTCGGCGGTCACGCGCCGGACGATCTCACCCGCGATCTGCTCCAGCGGTAGAATCCGGTCCGCCAGGCCGGCGCGGGCCACAAAACCCGGCATGCCCCAGACGATGCTGGTGGCCTCATCCTGGACGACCACCTGTCCGCCCGCCTCGCGTATCAGTTCGCATCCTCGCAACCCGTCCTGCCCCATGCCGGTAAGCACCACCCCCAGCACGCCCGCCCCGTAGGCCTGAACGGCCGAGCGAAATAATACGTCCACGGCCGGACGGCAGGAGTTTTCAGGCGGTCCCTGGTGAGTGCGCAGCACGGGGCGCAGCGACTGCCGTTCAACCTCCAGGTGGTAGTCGCCGGGGGCCAGGTAGGCGTGCCCCACTTCCACCACGTCGCCCGGCGCGCCTTCCTTGACGGCAATCTTTGATTGGGCGTCGAGCCGCTCCGACAGTGAGCGCGTGAACACGGGGGGCATGTGCTGAACGATCAAGACCGGCACGGGAAGATCGGCCGGCAATTCGGGTATCAGTGCCGCCAGGGCGTTGGGGCCGCCGGTCGAGCAGCCGATGACCAGCAGGTCG
>DASZPH010000088.1:0-57893 GCA_035550375.1 Pirellulales bacterium
CACCGAGCCGCTCGAGCAGCAGCAGGTGGTCAACGCCATGGCCAACCAACTCGGTCTGAGCATGCTCTTCTATGGCGTTCAACAGCAGCAGCAGGCGATGAACCCGCGTCTCAATGGACCGCAGGTCGCCCGGCAATTGGACGCCCAGAATGACGCCAGCGCGGCGGGAAGCATGGCCCGCTCCCGTGCCAAACAAATCGGCGAGTTGCCGCGCGGCGTGAATCCGGTCAACCCCTTCTTCATGAGAGGCGCGACCGGCTACCAGCCCGTCATCACGAGCCTGCCTCAGGGAGCCCAGATGTTCACGACAGCCGTGGTTTCGGCCGACCGCCGTTACGTGCGCGTCACGCCGGTTCCGATCTTCTCCGTCGTTTCGCAGGTGAATACGTTCAACTACGTCACCGGCTCGAGCGGCACGAGCAATGGTGGCGGCCAGGGTGGTTTCGGCGGCGGTGGCGGCGCCGGCGGTTTGGGCGGTTTTTAGACGTCCACGAGAATCATCAACACTCAGCACGGGCTTGCCGTCGGGCTGCGGCTACGACGCAGACGAAAACGGCCGGTCCGCAGAGCCGGCCAATGCTGTACGGCCGCGGCCACCGTGAGAATCCCTTCGCCAGTAGGAGGTGTCTATAGTTCGCTTTCCGCCACGACGGGGTTTTTCAACACGCCGAGCCCTTCGATCTCGACCTCGGCCACATCGCCCGGCTTGAGAAATACGGGCGGCTTGCGGGCGAAGCCCACGCCGGGCGGGGTACCGGTAAAGAGCAGGTCGCCCGGTTCCAGCGTGCAGATCTGCGAAACGTAGGCGATCAGTTCGTCGACCGGGAAGATGAACTGTTCGGTATTTGAGTCTTGCATGATTTCGCCGTTAAGACGAAAGCGGATCGGCAACTTCCCCGGATCGGGCACCTCGTCATGCGTAACCAGCGCTGGGCCGCAGGGGGCAAACGTGTCGAACGTCTTGCCGAGCAGCCACTGCTTGCCGGGTTTGCGCAGTTGCCAATCGCGGGCCGAGACATCGTGCCCCGGACAATAGCCAGCCACGTGCTCCAGGGCGCGCTGGCGTGGAATATGTCGCCCGCCCCGCCCGATGACGACCACCAATTCTGCCTCGAAATCGACCTCCCGGCTCAGCCGCGGCAGCACGATCGGTTCGCCGTTGCCGATCACGGCCGTTGGAAACTTGTTGAACAGCACGGGTTCGTCGGGTGGGGTCGCCCCGCTTTCGCGCGCGTGATCGGCGTAATTCAGCCCCACGCAGATCACCTTACGCGGATCGGGAACGGGCGCGAGCAGTTTCTTGATCGTCGCCGGATCGACGTCAGGACCTTCGGCGATGACGCGGGCGGCGCGGTGCAATCCGTCTTGCCCCAGGGCCAACAAGGCGCGCATCGAGGCCGGTAATCCGGCCCGCGTCAGATCGACGTACCGCTGGCCGCGGGCCGCCGCGGTCTTTGGCCCCTCGGACGAGAGGTAGCTCACGAGCCGCATGAAAATAGCTCCAGTGGGGTAGCCGGAAAGTCCGAAACGTCCCCATTGTACGGCGTTTCGGGCTTGCACAAAGGGGAGCGGCTGAAAGGAAAAAACGCCGTTTGCCCCCCTGGCGACCGTAACGTAGCTTTGAACAGCAGTTGTTGTCGCTTGAGCGGCCTCTTGCCGCAGCGTGGGACGGCTGCCATGGCGGGGGTGCGCCCCGCTTGCGCAAGCGTCGTTGCCAGGACCGCATTAGATGGCTAGTCAGCCCCCGACGAATGAACGAACCGCGCCGTCGTTCGTCCCCGTGGACGCTGCGCCGCCATCCGGGCCGGCCGAGGGGACGATCCGCAAGCTCAACTCGCTGATTCAGCAGATCGAGGCCGACGGGGCGGCCGATGCCCGGCCTGCCTCGGCGCTCGCGGGCGCAGCAGCGGAAAACGAGCTCGTCGAGGCCCGACTTGGCATTGCCAGCAGCCTGTACCGCGCCTTGCGATGGAAGCACGAGCCGACGGCCCGGCATTGCTTCCGCGTCACGCTTGCCTGCTCCTCGTGGTCGACCCGCATGGGGTTGTCGCCCAAGGAGCAGGACGAGATCGAACTGGCCGCCTTGCTGCACGATGTCGGCAAGATCGGCGTCCCCGACGGGATCATCACGAAGCCCGGTCCACTCACGCCGCAGGAAGCGGCCATCATGGACAACCATTGGCTGATGGGACAGGAGATTCTACGCAGTAGTTGCGCCTCGCCGAACGCGCTCAAAATCGTGGCCGGAGCAGCGAGCTGGTATGACGGCCGAAAATCGCACCTGGAGCGCATCGGCGGCGAGTTGCCGCTGGCCGGCCGGATGCTGGCCATCGTCGACGCCTTCGACGCGATGATGTCGGACCACGTGTACCGCCGCGCCTTTTCGCGCGAGCGGGCGCTCAACGAGCTCTATCGCTGCGCGGGGACGCAGTTCGACCCCGAACTGGTGAAACTGTTCGCCGACGCGCGCGATTTCGACCCGCTCAAGCTCCGCGAGACGGTCGCCCGCCGCTGGCTGCAAGTGCTCGAACCAGAGGCGGCCAGCGCCCACTGGCAATACAACGAGCCCGCCTCTTTGGCCGCGTCCCCCCAACCGCTCTCCGTCTTCCAGCAGCGGCTGGTGGCCAACATGTACGATGCGGTGATCTTCATCGACGCCAGCCTGAAAATCGTCGAATGGAACCGCGGCGCCGAGCGGTTGACCGGCGTCAGCGGCACGAGCGTCTACCAGAGGTCGTGGCTGCCGAGCATCATCGAGCTGACCGACGAACACGGGGCGGAATTCAGCGACCACGAGTGCCCGGTCGCCTTCGCCCTGCGCACCGGTGTGCAGTGGCTGCGGCGGCTGAAAGTGCGGGGACGAGGCAATCGCCAGGTCGCGGTCGATGCCCACGCCATTCCGGTCCTTTGCAGCGACGGCATTACGCGCGGCCTGGCGCTCGTCTTACACGATGTGTCGTCGGAGATCTCCCTCGAGGCGCGTTGCGAAAACCTGAAAGAAAGGGCGACGAAGGACCCGCTGACGCAGGTGGCCAATCGGGCCGAGTTCGACCGCGTTCACGCCCAGTTTGTCGCGGCTCACCTGGAAACCAGCCTCCCCTGTAGCCTCGTGATCAGCGATATCGACCGCTTCAAACAGGTCAACGACACCTACGGCCACCAGGCGGGCGACGAAGTGATCCAAAGCTTCGCTCGTCTGCTCAAAGGCTCGTGCCGCCCTGGCGACCTGGTGGCGCGCTACGGAGGCGAGGAATTCGTGTTGCTCTGCGCCGACTGCGACAACGCGGCCGCGGTGCGTCGCGCCGAGGAATTGCGCAAAGCCTTCAGCCAGGTCAATCAAGCGGCGCTGGGAGGGCGGCGGGTTACGGCCAGCTTCGGCGTGACTGAAATCCAACCGGGTGACACGCCGGAAACGATGCTCCGCCGGGCCGATCGAGCGTTGCTCGATGCCAAGGAAAGCGGCCGCAACCGGGTCGTGCAGCTTGGCAGCGGAGCCGACCACGGCGTAGACCCCCCCCTCACGGCGGTCTGCGGACCGGGCGGCGAGACCGTTCTGGCCCAGCGGGTGCTGATCAGCGAAGCCCCCCTGGCGGTTTGCATCGAAAAGGCCCGCGGTTTCGTCTCCGATCATCACGGCGTCATCGAACAGAGCAGGGGGAATTCGCTCCGCGTCCGAGTCGGCCAGGAAGGCGGCTCGATCTTCCGCCGAATCAGCGACCGCCCCGTGGCGCTCGTGATGGACCTGCAATTCGTCGACGTGGAGCATGAACGGCACCGTCCGGCTCACCTGCGTCGCTACGGCAACGCCCGCACGCGCATCAACCTTTCAATCGTCCCAAAACGCAGCCGCGACCGACGGCGGGCACAGCTCCAAGAGCGGGCGCGACAGCTCGTGATCAGCCTGCGTGCCTACCTGATGGCGACCGAATGGGAGCTATCCACGCAACCGGATGCGAGGGATGAATCCTGCACTTAAGGCGGCTATTCTTGCTGCAAAGTGTTTTTAAAAAACAACTTGCGAAGAAAACCGCTCACCAGGGAAGGCGGGCGCCGGGCTGCCCGTTCCGACACTGCTAGGCACGCCGTGGCGGCTAAGGTAGAATGGTTTTAGTTAGCCCACCTCTTGGCGCGGCGTTGTTTAGCGCCGGCGCTGACATTAATGACTGAAGCCAGCATCGCGGTCGTCGATTCCAAAGCGCTCTTGTCGCTCTTCGGTCCTCGCGACCAGCACCTCAAGCAGATTCGAGACACGCTCGGCGTGCGCATTGTCGCCCGCAGCGACCAGATCCGCGTTGAGGGACCGGAGGACGCCGTGACGAAAGCCACCGGCGTACTGGAGCAGTTGCAGTCGTTGGCGGTACGCCAGGGGGAGGTGGCGCCCGACGACGTGGCCCGCGCCTTGTCTCTGGCGACGGGCGAGCGTCCCCCCCAGGAAGTGCCGTCCATCGAGGTTTTTCAGGCTGGACGAAAAATCCAGCCCCGCACGGCAGGACAGGCGGACTACCTGCAGGCGATCCAGAACAACGACCTGGTGTTTTGCGTTGGCCCGGCCGGGACCGGCAAAACCTATCTGGCCGTGGCCGCGGCCGTCGCGGCGCTGAAGCAGGAGCGGATCCGCAAGATCGTGCTGGTGCGGCCCGCGGTCGAGGCCGGAGAAAGCCTCGGCTACTTGCCGGGCGACTTGCAGGCCAAGATCAACCCCTATTTGCGCCCTCTGCTCGACGCCCTGCGCGAGATGATGGATTACGACCAGATTAAGCGGTACACCGAGCAGGATTTAATCGAGGTGATCCCCCTGGCCTACATGCGTGGGCGCACGCTCAACGACGCTTTCATCATTCTCGATGAGGCGCAGAATACGACCATTTCGCAGATGAAGATGTTTTTGACCCGCATGGGCCGCAATTCAAAGATTGTGGTTTCGGGCGACGTTACCCAGGTCGACTTGCCCAGCCATACGCACAGCGGCCTGATCGACGCCCTCAGGCGACTCAAAGGAATCGAAGGCCTGACGCAAGTGCGCCTGACCAACGCAGACATCGTGCGCCACCGGCTGGTGCGCGAGATCGTCCGCGCTTACGAGGAAGAGCCGGCCCGACGTCGGTCTAACGCATGAACAGCACCACGGTCCGAAAGCGTCCGCGCGGCGTACGGGTGACGTCGCTTGAGCTTGCTCCCGGCGCGCTGGCCCGGGCGTTGGAAGCCCTGCGCCGCGGCGACGTGCTCCTGCGTATCGGCCTGGCGTTTCTGGCGGCGGTAGCCTTGTGGGCCGTCTCGCTCGGCTGGCTTCCCCCCTTCCCCTACCACGTGGGATTCGTTCCGCAGCGAAACATCACGGCTCGTGTGGCGTTTCAGGTTGAGGATCCCAGGGCCATCGCGCTGGACACCCAAAACAAGAACTTTCTCAACTACGAAAAGGGCGAGGCATTGGCCATCGCGGGCGAGCCGCTACAGCCCAAGACGGTCGACCTTCTCGTGGCCGAGTACCAGGCTTACATCCGCAGCGAAGCCTTCTCGGCCGAACTCCAAACCGAGCGCAGTCTGGCGATGTTCGGGCTGATCGCCGCGCTCCTGGGACTGAGCGGATACTACGTTTACGTCCGCGACCGACGACTGATCCACGATCTGAAGCACCTGTCGCTCCTGCTGGCGACGGCATGCATCGCCGTGCTGCTGGCCCGTTGGGCTGCGGCCGACCCCTGGAGGGCGGAGATCATCCCCCTGCTCTTGTTCGGCATGACCGTCGGCATCGCGCACGGACGGGAACTCGCGTTGGTGCTGTCGCTGGCGGTAACCATGATCTTCGTGCTGGCCGACGGCGCGAGCCTGGCCCAGCTCGCCCTGCTGCTGGGTATTCAGGCCTCGGCCATCGTGCAATTGGGGCGCATTCGAAGCCGGCGGAAACTGATTTGGGTGGGCCTGATTTCGGGTTCCATCGCCCCGGTGCTGACCGTGGCCGCGGGAATGCTCGACGGCCAACCGCTGCGCAGCGGGCTGTTGAACCTGGGGGCCCACAACGCCGTCTGGACGTTGCTGGCCGGATTCCTCATTACGGGGCTGCTCCCCTTTGTCGAGGGGATGTTTGGCGTGCTGACCGAGATCAGCCTGCTGGAACTGGGCGACGTTGCCCACCCACTCTTGCAGGAGCTGGTGCGCCGCGCTCCGGGAACGTACAACCACTCGATCAATGTGGCCTCGATCGCCGAAGCGGCGGCCGAGAGCATCGGCGCGCGGGGCCTGCTGGTGCGGGTGGGCGCTTATTTCCACGACATCGGCAAGATGCTCAAACCGCACTACTTCGTCGAGAATCAGGGGTTGGAGGAGAGCCGCCACGATTCGCTGATGCCGGCCATGAGCACGCTGATCATCATCGCCCACATCAAAGACGGGGCCGACCTGGCCCGGCAACACCGTCTGCCGCAGCCGATCATCGACCTCATCGAGCAGCATCACGGCACCACGCTCGTCGAATACTTTTTCCGCCGTGCCAGCCAGCAATCGGAAACCGATCCGGACGCGGGCAACGTCCAGGAAAGCTCATTTCGCTATCCCGGACCCAAGCCGCAGACCGTCGAGGCGGCCGTGCTGATGCTGGCCGACTCGGTTGAAAGCGCCAGCCGCGCGCTGGTCGAGCCGACCCCCTCGCGCATCGACAGCCTGGTCGAAGAAATTGCCATGAAGAAACTGCTCGACGGGCAGTTCGACGAATGCGGACTGACGCTCCAGCAACTCCGCAAGATCGAAGACAGTCTGGCCAAATCGCTCACGGCGGTCTACCACGGCCGCGTGAAGTATCCCGACCAGCGCACCGCCTAAAGACCCCCCTCTCTGCGTGAAAGGGCAGGGTGAGGGCGGGTTGCCCGTTTTCGGCTCTGCCAAATCCCTTGCTTCAAATCGCCGTCTCCAACCAGCACCCGAGCCTCAAGATCGATACCCGCAGTCTGCGCCGGGCGATCAAGGACGTGTTCGCGGGCGAGGGAATCGACTCGGGCGAGATCAGCCTGGCGGTCGTCGACGACCCGACGATCCACGACCTGAACCGCCGCTGGCTCGACCACGACGAACCGACCGATGTCCTGAGTTTCGTGCTGGAGCGAAGTGACTCGTCTGTGGACGGCGAGATCATCGTCAGCGCCGACACGGCCCGCGCCAGAGCCGGCGAGTTCGGCTGGTCGGCCGAGGCCGAACTGACTTTGTACGTGATCCACGGGGCGCTGCATCTGGTCGGATATGACGACAAAGAGCCCGCCGCACGCGCCGAGATGCGCCAGCGCGAGCAGTTTTACCTCGGGCGGCTTGGGTGGGGTGAGCGAGGGAGGGAGCAAGAAGAAACCGGCTAAAGTAGCCGCGGCACTCCGTGAGTGGCAGGCCGGAGCGTCGGACCCACTCTCCCTTTCTCCGCCAGCGGCCTGTACTCTACTTTCTATGCAGTCTGAAAAGGCGCTGGCACTTGTTCTGCGGGTCGTCGAGTTCAGCGAGACAAGCAGCGTCGTGACGCTGTTTTCGCGCGAGTTCGGCAAGGTGCGCGGTCTGGCCAAGGGAGCCAGGCGGCTCAAGGGGCCGTTCGAGTCTGCCCTTGACCTTCTGGCACTTTGTCGGATAGTGTTGCTGCGCAAATCGTCCGATGCCCTCGATCTGTTGACCGAAGCCAAGTTGGAGAAGCGGTTTCGGCCGACGGCCCGCGACCTGTCAAGTCTTTACGCGGGTTATTACGTCGCCGAGTTGCTCAACGAACTGACCGACGACGCCGACCCCCACCCCGACCTGTTCGATTCCGCCGTCGCAACTCTGGCGGCCCTCGAGCGCGGCGATGTGGCGTTGGCGCCTTTGGTCTTGCGCTTTGAGCTGACCGCACTTGGCTCCCTGGGTCATTTGCCGTCGCTCGACGCGTGCGTGGAGTGCGGACGGCAGGTCGAACCGGCCGGGCGGGTTGCTTTTGGACTCGTCGCTGGCGGCGTGCTTTGTGCGCGGTGTCGGCCGGGTACGAAACAAGTGGTCCAAATCCATGCCGGAACCCTCAAGCTGCTGGCCCGTTTCGCCGATTTGCGCTCCGATACATGGCGTCGGACGGAACTCGACCGCCGGGCGGCCGGCGAGCTGCGCGGGGTGCTGAATCATTACCTGGCCCATCTGCTCGGTCATAAACCGCGCATGCAACAGTATCTGGGAGTTCTGGCGGGTTGAGGCGATAAGCTCCGGTTCAACATTCGTGAAACGCAGACGCGGTGTAACAACGCGATTGGTCGTCGCGGCGATGCTCTTCATCGCCGGAGGCTGCCGCTCCGGCGGCGGTTGGAACCTCTTTGCGCGCAAGCCCGCCGCGCCTGCTGGCAGCGGAGCGCCGTCCCAGCTACCCACCACCGGCGCGCAGCAGCCTGCCAACCAGCCCCCCCCGAACGCTTCCGGGGTCGTGCAGGCCAGTTACGAGAAGCCCCGCTACGTGCCCACGAGCAACCTCACGCCAGCCGATCTGATCCGCAACGAGAACTTTGAGGAATCGACCGGCCAAAAGAAGACGCTTCTGGAGACGACGACCGAGAAGGTGGCCCCCGGCGAGCTCACTCGCAAGTTCAAAAAGCTGATCGGTCGCGGGCCAAACGAACCGTTGGCCAAGGCCCAGTTCGAGAAAGGCGAGTCGCTATTCCGCGAGCGAAAGTTCAAAGAAGCCGTCAAGTGCTTCAAGGTGGCGGCCGACCGCTGGCCCGATTCCGTCCTGGAAGAAGAGGCCATGTACTGGCTCGCCGAAAGCTACTTTTTCGACGACCGCTACAAGGAGGCCAGCGACGCGTACGGGGCGCTGGTCAAGAAGTACGAGAACACGAGCTACTTGATCAACATTGTTCCACGGCAGTTCGCCATCGCCCGCTATTGGGATTTGGATGCGCGAATCGACTCGCACTGGTATCCCAACCTGACCAACAAGACCCGGCCGCTGCTCGATGCGACCGGGCACGCCGTCTCGGTTTATAACAGCGTGCGATTGCACGATCCGACTGGCCCCCTGGCCGACGACGCCACGATGGCCATCGCCAACTCGCATTTTCTCCGCAACCGCTTCGAGGACGCCGCCTACCACTACGAGCTGGTCAGAAAGGAGTTTCCTCACAGCGAGTACATCAAGGAAGCGCATTTGCTCGGCATCCGTGCCAAGCTTCGCTGCTATCAAGGCGCGCAGTACGAAGCAAGCCCGCTGGACGAGGCCGACAAGTTGATCGAGACCACGCTCACCCAGTTCCCGCCGGAACAGTTGGGCGCCGATCGGGAACGACTGCTGGCCACCAAGCAACTGATCCGCATCGAGCGCGCGCAGCGCGAGTTTCAGGCGGGCGAGTACTACTACAAGATCCGCTACTATGGAGCGGCGCGTTACTACTACGCCGAAACGATCCGAGAGTACGCCGATACGCCGTTTTCCAAAATGGCGGAAGACCGCATGAACGAGACGAAGGACTATCCTCCGGTTCCCTACGACTACTTTGCCTGGCTGAAAAAGGTTCTGCCCGAAAGCGAAAAGAACTGACATGAGGCACGCAAAGCGACTGACCTGGATCGTGCCGTTGGCCTTGATCGCGGCTTCCGGCTGTGCCAACTACCGCATGGGCGCGCGCAGCATCTATGCGCCCGACATCCAGACCGTCTACGTGCCCATGATCCAGTCGAACAGCTATCGCCAGTTTCTGGGCGAATGGCTGACCGAGGCGGTCGTCAAACGGATCGAACAGGTGACGCCCTACAAGGTGGTGCCCACCCCTGAGCAAGCCGACAGCGTGCTGACCGTCCGGCTCAACAGCGACAGGAAGCAGGTTCTCATGGAGAGCTTCACCGACGAGCCGCGCGAGCTGCAGTTCACGATGCAGGTCTCGGCCGACTGGGTCAACCGCAACGGCCAGCAGTTGGGCCAGCCGGTCAACGTGCCCTTGCCTCCCACGCTCAACCCCATCGATCAATCGAGCAACCTCTATCCCGAACTCGGCCAGTCGACATCGAGCGCCGAGCAGCGGGACGTCCAGCAGCTCGCGATGCAGATCGTCTCGATGATGGAAGCGCCATGGTGAGCGAGCGGCCCGGCCGACGTTACTGGCAATTGAAGGACCGACGGCTCGACTTCCCTGCCCGCCCATTGGTGATGGGCATCCTGAACGTGACCCCCGACAGCTTCTCCGACGGCGGGCAGTTTTTGGATCTGGACGTGGCCATCGCGCGCGGCCTGCAGTTGGCCGCCGAGGGCGCCGACCTGATCGACGTGGGGGGCGAGAGCACACGCCCCTATTCCCAGCCAGTCGACGAGGCGGAGGAGTTGCGCCGCGTCCTGCCCGTTGTACGAGCGCTCGCCCAGAGGACGACGGTGCCGATTTCGATCGACACCTCCAAAGCGGTCGTGGCCCGGGCGGCGATCGATTCCGGCGCCGAGATCATCAACGACGTGACTGCCCTGACCGCCGATGAGCGGATGATCGACACGGCGCTCGACACGCGGGCCGCCGTCTGCGCCATGCATATGCTGGGCACGCCGCAGACCATGCAAGACAACCCCGCGTATGACGACGTGGTCACCGAGGTCCTCGAGTACCTTCGCCGGCGGCGCGACGCGCTGGTTGCGGCCGACATCCCGCACGACAAGATCGCCCTCGACCCGGGAATCGGGTTTGGCAAAACGCACGAGCACAATCTGACCTTGGTGGCCCACGCCTGGCGGTTTCACGAACTGGACTGCCCGCTGTTGGTCGGACATTCGCGCAAAGGTTTCATCGGCAAGGTGATCGGTGACAAGCAGGCCGACCGCACCGCCGGCACGATTGGGGTCAGCCTTGCCTTGGCGCGTCAAGGCATACAGATGCTTCGCGTTCACGACGTCGCCGCCAACCTTCACGCGCTCAAGCTCTATCAGGCGGCCGGCGGTCTGGAAACGTAGATCGGTAGTGCGTTGCCTTTCGCTCCCGCGAAAGCCGACAGTACTACAACTCGCCGGTCAGACGCCAGTCTTCTTCGGTAAGCCCGTGCGTGACTAACTCCACCGCGCTGCTTTGGCCCGGGACGAACATCAAAAGGCCAACTTCAGGATGCTCCTCGCACCACTCGCGGGCTCGCTGGGGACCAAGGACGTAAAGGGCCGTGGCCAGCGCGTCAGCATCCGCGGCCGTGGACGCGACGACTGTCGTCGAAAAGATCCCCTCCGCCGGCCAACCTGTGCGCGGGTCGAGAATATGTCCGTAGCGCCGGCCGCCGTGACGGAAGAATTGGGTGCCGGCGCCGGAAGTGCCCAAAGCCCGATCGCGCAGCCGAATTTCGACGATCGGCCGCTCGGGGCGGAGAGGATGCCGAAGGTCAACCTTCCAACCGCCCGACGAGGGAGGGCCGCAGGCGCCGCGGGCCAGCACGCTGCTCTGTCCGCCGTGCAAAAGGAAATGCTCGACGCCGCAACCAAGCATCTGTTCGGCCATGCGGTCGAGCGCGTATCCCTTGCCGATCGCCCCCAGGTTGAGCTCCACGCCAGGCTTGCTGAACCGCAGCGTGCCAGCCGACTCGTCGAATTCCAGCGCCCCGCTATTGACGCGACCCAGCGCTTCAGCAACATCGGCTTCTGGCGGAATCGCACCCGCCCGCCGATAGAACCCCCAGGCTTTCGTCAGAGGGCCCGACGTGATATCAAACGCGCCCTCGGTTTCGTGGTGCAGCCGCGCCGCACGAAGCAAGAGTTGGAATAAGCGGGACTCGACTTCGACCGGACCGTCGGCCGCAAAGCGGTTCAGGCGACTGATCTCGCTCGTGTCCCGAAAGACGGTCATCTGCTCTTCCAACCGGTCGACCAGATCGAGGGCCTCCAGGGCGGCGTCGGCGGCGCTCGCATATTGGCCGGCATTAAGAAAGACTTCGAACTGGCACGCCATCGCGCGGCGTCCCAGCGTGAGGAGATAAACTTCCGGCGAGGATTCGGTTGCCGCCGACGCGACGGCGGGCTGGTCGGAGGGCACCAACAGATCGCCCAGGCCGTGCGCGGCGGACTGCCCTGTCAGAAACTGGCGGCGATTGGTCCGACGCGGGCTGCTCATCAGCCCATTATAGCCGGCGAACCGACCGCCACCCGGACCCCAGACACGGTTCACGGGCGGGCCGACTAATGGGCGGAACTTGATCGCCTGAACTCCTTGGCGACCAGTTCTTTAATGAGAGACGCGTTGGCCTCGGGAAAGGGCAACTCGGCGAGCCTGGCGGCCGGAATCCAACAGAACCGCGGCTTGGGCGCGGCGGCAGGATCCAGGGGCCGGCAAGCGAAAAAGTGCAGTAGCAGGCGGCCGTGGTTGTACTGGTGGTCCACGGTCGCATAGGGGGCGCCAACCTCGACTTCTAGTCCGGCCTCTTCGCGGCATTCACGGGCGGCGGCGTCCTCGGGCGTTTCGCCGGGCTCGACCTTGCCGCCAGGGAATTCCCACAACCCGGCCAGCGGCACGCCGTCGGGACGCCGGCCGACAAGGTAACACCCCTCTCGCTCAACCACGGCGACGGCGATGGGCGTACTCATCGTTAAACGGCATGGTGGCCCCGGCACTCCGCGACGGTCGGTCGCCACGGGCGACCGCCTTTTCGCCGCGGAGCGTCGGAACTATCTAAAAGCGTCAGCCCGCGCCTTGTCCCTTGAACTTGTCGAGGAGCCGGCCGGGCGAACCCATGATGTTGTAGCCGGCGTCGACGTGCAGGATTTCGCCGGTAATCCCGTCCGACATGTCGCTAAGCAGAAAGGCGGCGGTGCGGCCCACCTCTTCGTGCGTGATGTTGCGGCCCAAGGGTGCCATGCCCTCATAAAGAACGAGCATGTCGTCGACCCCGGCCGCCCGTCCAGCGAGCGTCCGCACGGGGCCGGCGCTGACGGCGTTCACGCGCACCTGGCTGGGGCCGAGGTCGTACGCCAGGTATTTGACGGTACAGTCGAGGGCCGCCTTGCAGATGCCCATCACGTTATAGCCGGGGACGGCCTTTTCGCCTCCAAAATAGGTCATCGTCACGATGCTCGATCGTGGCGCCATGACCGGCCGTGCGGCGTTTGTGACGGCGATTAGGCTGTAAACGCTGATCTCCATAGCCGTCTTGAAGCCATCGCGGCTCGTTTGCACCGTGTCGACCTTCAGGTCTTCCAGCGGGGCGTAGGCTACCGAGTGGACCAAAAAGTCGAGCTTGCCGAACGCTTCGGCCGAGTGCCGCATGACGGTCTGAATGTCGTCGTCCTTGTTGACGTCCATCGGCAGCAGGAACTTCGCCTGGGGAAACTTGTCGGTGAGCTGCGACACGCGGCGCCGGTTGCGCTGCCGCTCGTCGTCAGGTCGATCTGGCAAGTGGGTGAATCCGCATTCCGCCCCCTCACCCATGACAAACTGTGCAATCGCCCAGGCGATCGAATTGTCGTTCGCCACGCCGATGACCAATCCTTTTTTGCCGTCGAACAGTCCCATTGCACGTCTCCTCGCCTTCGGCAGCCTTTTTGACAATAAGCACAGGTTACAGAACGGTCTCCCGTCGCGACAGGGGAGCACGAGTGACGGGTCGCGAAGCTTACCACCTCGCCCTGAGCCCTTCCCAACCCGGGGCGGGAGAACCGTTTTGTTGTCCTTTTGACGGCGCCAAGCTATGCTTGCATCGAATTCGCGACTGTCGCGCAAGCGGCTTGACATCAAAACGGCCCCTTCTGATGCATAACGGGACAACGATTCTACAGCCGGAGTGGCTCCGCCAACTGCTAGCAACACACGCGGCGCTGGTGCCGCCGGCCGCCGAGCTGCTTTCTCTGGGCGTAGCTCACGACGCTGAAGGCCCTTTTTTGACGGCCGCTCTGCCCCGAATCATGGCGGCGGTCAAAGGCGAGTACGTGGCCGTAGCCCGCCTGAGTCGCGGCGAATGGTCGGTCGTGGAAGACGTAGGCGCGCGGCGACCGCTGCCGACGACGCTGCTGGCCGACGCCCTGGACGACGACGTTCCGCGCGGCGCCGAGACCTGGGCCGCCGCGCCGCTGGAGACCAAATCGGGATCGGGAGAGTTGCTGGTCGTCGGTTCGCCGGTCGGCGTCACGGCGGCCTCGACCGTCGACGCGGTCGACGCGCTGGCCAAGGTGTGCGGGGTGGCCCTCAAGTCGGTCCGCCAGCGGCACCAGTTCCAGTGGCGCATCGTGCGGCTGGAGACGATCCTTGACGTGGCCGCCCGCTGGAACCAGCACCACCAGGTTGAAGCTCTGCTTACCGACATGGCCCAGGCCGCCACACGGCTGATCGGCGCCGACCGTGCCAGTATTTTCTTGTGGGACCGCCACGGGCGCACGCTCGTGGCGCGGCCCGCATTGGGGGTGAAGGAAGAAGAGCTGCGCGTGCCCGACGACGCGGGCATCGTGGGGCGCGTCGTGCAGACCGGCGAGCCGATGCGCGTCGACCTGTCGAGCGGTCAGGACCAGATCAACCGGCAAGTCGACGAGCAACTCCGCTACCGCACGCGCACGCTGCTGTGCGTCCCGCTGCGCAGCCGGCGCGGCGAGATCCTGGGCGCTTTCGAAACGATCAACAAGAAAGTCGGAAACTTTACCGACGACGACCAGGCGACGCTGGTGGAACTGGCGCAGCAGGCGGCCATCGCCCTGGAGAACGTGCAGGAGCGGCAGGCCCTGTTGCAATCGCGGCAACTGATGACCGAACAAGCGGCCAAGGGAGTGCAACTCATCGGCCAGAGCCCGGCCATCGAGGCCCTGCGCTCGACCATTCGCCGCGTGGCGGCCACCGACCTGGCGGTGCTCATTCTGGGCGAGAACGGCACGGGAAAGGAGGTGGTTAGCCAGTCGATCCACTACCTCAGCCATCGGCGCGATCAGCCGTTTATCGCCGTCAACTGCGCGGCGATCAGCGAGACACTTCTAGAGAGCGAGCTTTTCGGCCACGAAAAAGGAGCCTTTACCGACGCCCACGAAGCCCACGCCGGCAAGTTCGAGCTGGCCTCCGGCGGCACGCTGTTTCTGGACGAGATCGGCGACCTCAGTCCCGGCGGGCAATCGAAGCTGCTGCGGGTGCTGGAAGAGAAGCTGGTGGTCAGGGTGGGCGGCTCCAAGTCGATCCACACCGACGCCCGCGTGATCGCCGCCACCAACCAGGATCTGGCGACGATGGTCACCGACAAAAAGTTCCGGCAGGACCTCTATTTTCGCCTGAACGTGGTCACGCTGCAGATTCCGCCGCTGCGTCAGCGTCCCGAAGACATCCTGCCGCTGGCCGAATTCTTTTTAACCGACTTCTGTAAGAAAGCACGCCGGCCGGTGCCGCAGTTTACCGAGGCGGCCCGTCGCCGGCTGCTCTCTCACCCCTGGCCGGGAAACGTGCGCGAGCTGCGAAACCTGATGGAACGCCTGGCCTACCTCTCGGCCACGGACGAAATCGACGCCGACGATCCGGCCCTGGTCTTCATCCCCTCCCACCGTCCGGCGATGACCGCGTCCGACGGACGGACGCTCACGGAAGCGACCGACCTGTTTCAGATGGAGTACATCCAGCGCGCCATCGACCACTGCCGCGGCAACATGCAGCAAGCCGCCAACCAGCTCGGCCTGCACCGCTCGAACCTCTATCGCAAGATGCGGCAATTAGGGATGACACCGGAACGGTAGGATTAGTGGCGTGTCGAGTTGGGGAGCTTCGAGTTCGACGTGCATCATCGTGTAACCGGGAGCCAACGGCACCCGCGAGGTTGGATCTGCCCACTTGGCCGAATGCGTCGCTCGGAGTGGTTCGTTCGGCTGACTACCGAGTCGAAGCGACCAAGCCGTCCGTCCAACCAAGAACCGCCGAACTCGCAGCGTTCGACAACCATCCGCTCGGCTGACATTTCTGAAGGAGTCAGTCGCCTCGCGGCAGCTTTCGGAGAAGCTGCCAACCTTTGGTAGCCGGAACGCGCCGCAGCCTCCGCCGGCGCCGCTGGCTACCTGGTAAACGACATGGCGCAGATCACGACTTTTTTGCCGGCGGCGCCCTGCGGGGAATCGACGACTCCGGCGGATCGTGCTCGGGAAGCTTCAGTTCTTTGCGCAGGCGAGCCAGCTCCTTTTCGAGCTCGGCCTGAACCTCCGTCGCCTGGCCCCAGACGCTCTTCAGCTCGCGGGGATCACTCTGGCGGTCGAACAGTTCCCAATAGTCGACGTCCGGCTCGTAGAAGTGGACGAGCTTGTAGCGGTCGGTCACGACGCCGTAGTGCCGCCGCACGTCGTGCGGTCCTGGATACTCGTAGTAGTGGTAATAGAAACTTCTTCGCCAGCCGTCGGGGGTCTGGCCTTTCAAGATCGGCACCAGGCTGCGGCCCTGCATTTCTTCGGGCACGTCGACGCCGGCTGCCTCCAGAAAGGTCTCGGCAAAATCGAGGTTTGAGACGAGATCGTCGTTGACGCTGCCGGGCTTCACAACGCCGGGCCAGCGCACGAGCAGGGGCGTTCGCAGCGACTCTTCAAAAATCCATCGCTTGTCGAACCAGCCGTGCTCCCCCAGGTAAAAGCCCTGGTCGGAAGAGTAGACGACGATCGTGTTCTCCTCCAACCCGGCTTCCTTCAGATAGTCGACCAAGCGTCCGACGCTCTCGTCAACGGAGGCGATGCAGGCCAGGTAATCGTGCATGTACCGCTGGTATTTCCAGCGCACCAGATCGCGACCCTGCGGCTGGGCGCGTCGGAACGCTTCATTGCGCGGCTCGTAGTACGCCTCCCAGGCCTCTCTCTGCTGGTCCGTCAGGTCCGGGGGCGACGTTAGCTTGAGGTCCTTGTCGGTCATCGTCTTGGCGATGGTCATGTCCTGTCCGTTTTCGGCCTCGCCGCGCCCCGCATAATCGTCGAAGAGCGTGGCAGGCTCGGGGTACTCGCGGTCGTAGTCGGCCAGATATTTGGTGCTCGGCTCCCATTCGCGGTGCGGCGCCTTGTGCTGGCACATCAACAGGAAGGGCTTGTCGCCGTCACGCCGCTTGAGCCAGTCGACCGCCCGCTCGGTGATGATGTCGGTCGTGTAGCCTTCATGCTTCACCTTCTGGCCGTTTCGGATCATGGGGGGATTGTAATACTGACCTTGTCCGGGCAGGATCTCCCAGTAGTCGAAGCCGGTCGGATCGCTCACCAGGTGCCACTTGCCGACGATTGCCGTCTGATAGCCGGCCCGTTGCAGGAGTTTGGGGAAGGTGGTTTGCGAGCCATCGAAGCGGCTGTTGGTGTTGTTATAGAAACCGTTGAGGTGCGAGTACTTGCCCGTGAGAATCACGGCCCGGCTTGGTCCGCAGATGGAGTTGGTCACCAGGCAGCGGTCGAAGCGCATTCCACCATGGGCGATGCGGTCGATGTTCGGCGTCTCGTTCAGTTTGTGGCCATAGGCGCCGATCGCCTGGTAGGCATGATCGTCGGAGAAGATGAACACGATGTTGGGCCGCCGGGGCTGTTGAGCGAGCGCTACGGCGGGCGCGAGTGCCAGCGTAGCTAGTGCCAAGCAGCATAGAAAGCGATGGGTGCGCATGCGTTAGTTCTCCTGGATCGCCGATGCTAGTAGACGGCAAGCGGTGAACGAACTCAACCGTTCGTTGAGGGCACCCCTAAACCGACGACGGCCGCGAGATGGTGCTGCGGCTCGCCAGCAGCACCGAGAAAACGGCCGCCGGCGAGTAGACGACTGCTTCGATCAGCCACTGCCGCTCCCACAACTCGAAGGAACCGAAATCGTGATCCCAGACCTTTGGCCAAAAGACCCTCCAAGCCACGCGCATGGCGAGATCGGCGGCGACGATGGCGGAGAGCACAACTCCCCGTCCCAGCCAAGAGCGTCGCCCCGACGCGATCCATAAGCCAAGAACGCCGCCCCAAACCGGCACGTTCGACGCGACGGTGACCGACCAACGCGCTGTGCTGTAGAGCCACAGCATGGCCCTCCAGTCGAGAAAACCGGCGAGCAGTCCGACCGTCGGCCCGATTAGAAAATCTCGCAACCGGCCGGTTCGCAACGCCACCAGGGGAGCCAGAAAGAGGGCCGTAATGCTCCCCGCGTTCATCCAATCACTTGGCGACCCTTTGGCGCCCGTGGAAGCAAGTACCACGGCTGAAAGGAACGGACAGACGGCCGCCAGCGCGGCGAGGAGGAGCACGACGGCAACGCGTCGCAAACGTCGTGGCTCTTTTTCGCCGGTGGTCATCGGGGAGAAGGATGTTCCGCTCACTGCAACCCTTGCGAGCGCGCCCAGGCGATGTATTCGCGGACCGTCCGCTCAAGACGATCAACCACCTCCTGAACCGCTTCCTGGCGGATGACTTTGCTGATCGCGGCGCGCTTGACGGGATCGGCTATCAGGGCGACCTCACTCTGCTTGGCCTGGAATTCATCCGAGTAGTACGAGACCGCGAACCGATCGTCGAAATGGCTGATGACGGCCACGAACTCGCCATCTTTGCCGGCTCGCGAAAGGAGCGACTCAGCTTCGGCCAACGAAAGCTTGTTTCGACGGTCCTTCGCCAGATAGGCCCGGTAGGCCGCCTCACGCCGCGCCGGGTCCGTCAACTGCCGGATGGAGTTGATTTCGTTGACGGCCTCTTTCTCGCCGTTGTACTCCGCAACATCGGCCAGGTCTTCCAGGCAGCGATCGACCATCTCCGTGTTGCCGGGTTCCGCGCGCCACTCCGTGGCGTCGTGATCGAGATTCACGTTGTCGGCGTAAATGTAGCCGACCCGGTGCTCCGGGTCATAACCGTCTGCCAGGAACGTGATGCGGTCACGGTCATATTGGCAACGACGATGAAGATGGTAGCCCGATTCTCGGAAAACCCGTTCGATGGCCTCGCGCGCCAAATCGTCGTCAAGGTAGTTCGGAGCCCCTGTGCCGAACATCGAACTGACGTGTGGCAGTCCCGTGTTGGCGAGCAGAAAAGGGCTGCCGGCAGTTGGTTGTCCGCTCGGATCGGCCGGTTCCACGGCCGCGGCGCGTTCTGGCACGATGGGTGGCGGGAACGCGGCCACGCTGGGCTCGCGGCTGCATGAAGCGGCGATACCGAGCGAGGCGAGCGCCACGACCGCCTGCGAGTTCCAGGGATAGGGAACTGGATAAGGAACGCGAGTTGGATCGGGATCCGCGTGCGACGGATATCTTGGCACGCGATACCGTTTAACCGGCGTCACGCTCAGTTCATTCGACCGATTCATGGGCAGCCTCGGCGATTGATGTCCGTTCGGCAAACGAGAGGGCGGGATAAGCCGGATTGTAATGTTTGTGCAAGAAGACCGCGTTGCGGCGCTTCCAAAGCTGGTTGGCAAGGCGATCGGCGATGGGCAGCAGGAGCCGTTCGTGCTCGCACAAGAGCGGGCTGGCGCGGTCCACACGGCCCGTGCTCTGCCAGTTGACACACGCGCACCAACTGGAACAACGATCGGCCAAGACGCAGCCGGCGCATTCGGGTTTCGCTTGCTCCGAGCAAGCCGCTAGCGCCGCACGCGCTTTAGAGTCGAAGCCGGTGAATACGTCGCCGAGTGCCATCGACAGGTCTTCATCCTCGCGCACGAATTGCACGCAGGGATAGAGGCGGCCCGAAGGGGCGATGGAGAACTGCCGGTGCCCAATGTGGCAGCGTTCACTCCGGTTCAGCGGCCCCCGGGTGCGGCTGTGGATGCGGTCGTCGAAGCAGCTCAGGTAGAGCTTGTCCCCCGACATGGTGCGCTCGAAATACCAGCCCGCCAAACGCTCGTAGGCGCCGCGAAGCTCGTTCAGGTTGGCACGCGTCCAACTCGCGGAATAGTCGAGCGCCGTGGAAACATAGGCGAAGCCGCGCGCGAAGAGCCACAGCACCGAGGAGTCCAGTTGGCCGGCGGTCGTCGGCGTGACCACGCAATGAGCATTGGCACAAGGGTTCCAGCGTAAGAGTCGATCGATGGCCTCATCAAGCGAGGCCGCTGTGTCGTGCCCCGCAGCCTGCGGCCGTTGCGTCGCCTGCGTTTCAGGCGCACCATCGAGACTGATCGAGACATAGACCCGTCGCCTGGCGAGTTCTTCGACAGCCCCCGCTGTGAGCAGCGTGCCGTTGGTGCTCATTTTGAAGCTTGTCCGCAGTCGCCGCGCGCCGTTCTGCAAGCGATCGGCGATCCTGCAAAGCAGGTTGAGCTTCATCAGGGGCTCGCCGCCGAAGAAGATCGTCTCAAGGTGGCCGACACCCTGCTGTCTCGCCTCGGTCAGGGCGAAGTCGGCGGCACAGTCGGCGACGGCTTCCGTCATCCCCGAGCCGAACTTTGCCCCGGTGTAACAGTAGACGCACCGCAGGTTGCAATTGTGCGTCAGATGAAATGCAACCGAGAGAGTGCCGTCGGCAGCGGTCATGAGGCGCCTCGTCAATCTTCCGCTGAGCGGATGGGATCGCCGTCTGGGCGACGGGTTTATTCTCGGCCTTTGAAGGCAGACAATCAATGGCTTGCTTGCCCTCAACGGACCCAGGTCGATAATGCTTGGGATCGTTAACAATCAGCAAAATATCGCACTACCGACGGAACATGAAAATCACTGCCATCGAAACACTCGTCTGCCACGCCCGGATGCGGAACTGGATCTTCGTCAAGGTCCGCACCGATCAGGACGGCCTGTGGGGCTGGGGCGAAGCGACACTCGAATGGCACACCCGCGCGGTGGTGGGAGCGGTCGAGGACATCGCCGAGCTCGTCGTGGGCGAGGACCCGACGCGCATTGAGCACCTTTGGCAGATGATGCACCGCCAGCACTTCTGGCATGCCAACGGCGTGGTGCGGGCCACGGCCTTAAGCGCGATCGACATTGCGCTGTGGGACATCCTGGGCAAGCATCTGGGAGTGCCTTGCCACAAACTGTGGGGCGGACCGGTGCGTGACTATGTGCGCACCTACTGCCACCTGGGCGGCGGAAAGATGGAAGAGTTTTACGAAACGAGTCCGGCCGACGCCGGCCGCTTCGCCGAACTGGCGTCCGCGGCGGTGGCCGAAGGTTTTACGGCCTTTAAATCGATGGCCGTACCCGAGACGGCGCCGATCGAGGGTCTGCGGCCGATCAAGTACGCCGAGGCCTGCGTGCGGGCCATGCGAGACGCCGTCGGTGACGGCGTCGACATCATGGTCGATTGTCACGCCCGGCCTTCGCCGCGGATGGGTCTGCGGTTTGCCAAAGCGCTTGAGCCCTACGGTCTTTATTGGTTCGAAGAACCGTGCTGGCCGGAGAGCGTGGAGGGGATCGCCGCCATCCAGCAGGCCGTGACCACGCCCGTCGCCACGGGCGAGCGGCTGATCGGCACGAGCGCCTTTCGGCCCTTCCTTGAGCGGCAGGCGTGTAGCATTCTGCAACCTGATATCACGCACTGCGGCGGGCTGAGCGAGGCGCGACGGATCGCCGCGATGGCCGAGGCGTATCGCGTGGCGATTGCGCCCCACAATCCACAGGGCCCGGTAAGCACGGCCGCGTCGCTGGAACTGGGTTTCGCCGCGCCGTCGTACATCATTTGCGAGTCGGTGCACAGCGACGTTCCCTGGCGTAACGACGTGGTCAACGAGGGATACACGGTCGAGCACGAGGGTCGGATCGTGCGTCCCGGCAGCCGTCCGGGCCTGGGAATCGAGATCAACGAAGCCGAGGTCAAGAAGCACCCGTTTGAGCAAGAGCTCTTGCAGCGATCGTTCTATGCCGACGGGGCCGTCGGCGATTGGTGAATCGATCCGTCTGTCGAAGACGCCTTCGCGCTTGTGAATCTGCGCAACTTGGGTCGCGGTTGCCGGCCTAACCAGTTTCATCGATTCCCCGGCGCCTAGCGGGTCGATCGATGGTAACACGCGTGCGGCCTGTGACGGCCGCTGCACGGGCGGTCATCGCATTCCAAGGAAGGTCCTAGCAAGGAGTAGACGAACCATGCGGGTCGGCATATTAGGCATCGTGGTGTCCTCGCTGCTGGCGACGGCCAGCGTCGGGCTGGCACGCCAGCAACCGGAGGAAGCGCCCCCTCCACCCGAACCGAGTGAGCCGCTCCCCCGCGAGGCGCCGGCACCCGCGCGCAGCGGGCACGTGGAGCACACCCCCATGACGACCTCGCCCACCCCCGCCTGGCAAGCTCCGCCGGGAGGATACGGCGGCTACGGCGGCTGGTACGGAGTATGGGGAGACGGTTGCGGCGGGGGATGCTGCGACTCATGCTGCTCTTCGTGCTGTTGCCGTCCCAGCCTGCTGGCTCGAATCAAAGCGCTGAAGTGCAAGCTGTGTGCGGCGATCGCTTGCCGTCGCGCCTGCCGATCGTGCTGCTCGTCGAGTTGCTCAAGCTGTTCAAGCTGTTCAAGCTGCTCGAGTTGTTCAAGCTGCTGCGGCAGCGCATACGTCGGCCACGAAGCTCCCATGGCGCCCACGCCCAGCACTTTGCTGCCGACGCCCCCCGCTGACTCGGCCCCCTACGACCGGGCCGACGGCGAGGACACGATGGACGACGACGACGCTTCCTATCGTCCGACGACGGCGGCCACGCCTGTGGTCAGGCGGCAGTATTCGATGCCGCAAGCCAAAGCGGCTCGAAAACCGGCCAAGACAAAGGGGCACGCCAAGTCACGCGGCTGAGCCGCGTCGGCCTAGGTTGGCTGAAAGCAAGCTACCTGCGCAAAACCGTCTGGGCATGTAACCGTGCAACATGCCGCAGGCGGTTTTTGCATTGAGAGCTCTCTGCGAGAACCGGCATCGTCGAGCAGGCAATCACGGCTGGTCGCCGGTTCTCCGATGGGCTTTTACTCGTCGACGATTTCGATATCCAGATGCCGGTACGACTCGCCCGTGCAGGGACACAGCTCGAGACGGTACCGCAACTCCCCGCCAATCTTCTCGACGGCTTCGTCCCTGGTGTCGGCGGTCACGCTGATCTTCCCAAGATCGCCACTTTCGTGACGGGCTTGCCAATGACCACCCTGGCGCGTGACCAGGCAGCGGAACTTCATCGTCAGGCCGTGCCTTGGATCACCTTTAGGATGCGCGTCTCGACGTCGGTCTGCTGAGGCGGCGCGGGGGCCGCGGCGGCCGGGCCGCAGCCGGCGTTACAGGGACGCGGCACACAGCGCGGCACGCAGATGCGCACGGTATAAGGCACCTGGCGGCAAACCGTGTAGGGGACCTGCTTGGTGACCGTTTCGTTGACCACGCGGCAGACGATCTGCGGAATCTTGCGGACGATGTTTTCCTTGACGACCCGGCAAACCGGATATCGCATCACCTTCGTCACCTGCTCGGGGACGAGATGGCAGACCGGGACGGACACCATCTCCGTAACGGTCTTCGGCACGTAGCGGGTCACGGGAACCTTCTTCTGCACGACGTTCGGCACCCAAACGGGGCACGGCGCACAGCAACCATCGGGAGCGGCTTTCTTTTCCCAGTGGCCCATGTCGACGCAGTAGGTGCACCAGGTCGTCACCGGCTCGCACACCACGCGGCATTGCGGGCGCTGCACCGTGCTGTAAACGGCCTTCATCACGGTGCACGTGTAGGGCTTCTCGGCCGTTTCATAGATCGTGCGGCAAACCACGTCGGGGCATTCCCGGTACACGGTCTCGTAGACGTTGCGGCAGCGGTTGAAAGTGCACGCGCGGTAGGCCGTTTCGTAAACCGTGCGCGAGCACTGGATCTCACGCGTTTCGTAAACCACGTCGTACTGCACGCAAGGGGCGCACGGCGCGCAGCCGCCGCAACCGAGCGCTGAAATGGCTTCGGCGCGTCCGCCTGCTGCCAGGACGAGCATCACGGCGGCCGCCAGAGATCCGGTTCGTTTCATGCTGAACTCCTTGAAAGTCGTTTGACCATGCAGCCCGCCGTGCTCCGGTGCACGTCGGGCGAACAGGCGGCGGGTGGGTGAGCAAACGTTGCACCCGCCGCCGATAATGTGCGTGTACTCGACCGAGAACCCGCAACCGGTGCAAACGATGCAACCGATACAAAGCGCCGCCATCATTACCGACCTGTCGGCAAAGGACAAGGGGCGGGTTTTCGTTTCGGATTTACGGCCGTCGAAAAAACTCTAGGCCGAATTCCGGCCCAGCGCTTGGCGGGAGGCATAGATCGCCATCGAGGGGCAAAAACGGCTACGATTCATCGTTGTCCCGCTCTTTCGGTAAGCTCCATGGAACTCCTACGCCCAAACCTGCCCGACGACTGGCAGGACGCGACGGTGCTGGCGGCTGTCTCCGGAGGCGCCGATAGCGTTGCCCTGCTGCGGGGCCTGCACGCAATTCGCTCGCGAGCAAAGAGCTGCCTCGTCGTTGCTCATTTCAACCACGAGCTGCGCGACGAGGCCGATGGCGACGAACGATTTGTCGTTCAGCTGGCCGCGCAACTGGGACTCGAATGCGTCGTGGGGCGGGCAAACCGGCCGGCGCTCGCTCGGCGCCCGACAAGCGGCGTGGAGGAATCGGCTCGGCGAGCGCGATACGACTTCTTGCGCGCCACAGCGGCGGAGACGGGTGCCCGTTATGTGGCCACGGCCCATACGGCCGACGACCAGGCCGAAACCGTGCTGCATCGCATCCTGCGAGGCACCGGTGTGGCGGGGCTGCGCGGCATGCGCCGTACCCGGGCGCTTGCCGAAGGCATCTCGCTCGTTCGTCCCCTGTTGAACGTCCGCCGGGCGGAGTTGACCGCGTACCTGGCCGAGCTGGGACAAGCGTTTCGCGAGGACGCCACGAACGCCGAACGCCGTTTCACGCGCAACCGCCTGCGACACGACTTGCTGCCTCAGCTCGCCGAGCACTACAACGCGAACGTCGTGGACGCGCTCTTGCGTCTGTCTCGCCTGGCGGGGGAGGCACAAGACGTGATCGACGACCTTGTCACCGAGATGGTTCGCCAGCACGTTTGCTTCGAGGGAAACCGGTTGCGGATTGCGCGTGCGGAGCTAGCGAACCGACCGCTTTATCTGATACGCGAAATGTTGGTTTCCGCCTGGCGCCGGCAAGGCTGGCCGGAACAAGCCATGGGCTTCGCCGAGTGGGAACTGCTCGCCGACCTGCTGGCGTCCGACACGCCGTCTGGCTGTTCGCCGCGCATGCTGCCGGGTGGAGTGAGGGTCGCGCGGCAGGCTGACGAATTAGTGCTCGAACGAATGTAGGCGCAGACCAGGGGGTAGGGTGGGACGAGCGCAGCAAGTCCCACCAATTGATTCCGATACTACATCTTCGCCCGCCTCTATTCGACCGCGCCCTGCACCCCGCCGGCAAACAACTCGTTCTCTTCTTCGCGGCTGATGAGGACTTCCGGCCGGTAACCGCCGAGCGCCTTGTCTCGCAGGGCGATCAGCCCGAAGACCACCACCAGTACGGCCGGCAGCGCACTGACGTAGCGAAACGCCATGGCGGCGCCTTGTGCCTCAGCCTTGGTTACCGACTCCTGGTCCGCCGCAGCCAATTGCTTGACGCGGTCGGCGCTGATCTTCTCCGTCGTCGGCGCTCCGCCCAGTTGGAGCACAAAGTTCGACTTTTCGGCGACCACGGCTTCCGATTTGATGGCGGCCGGGACAGCGGCCACCGACTCGCGGTCGTAGATGTAACCCATCACCGGCAGGACGGCGGCGATGGACAGGTTGCCAAAACACCCCATCAGGCCAAGCAGCCAGGCGCCGCCGCGGGGAAATCGCTCAGCCGTAACTCCGAGCATCGTCGGCCAGAAATACGCGATGCCCAGCCCGAAGATCGTGGCGAAGGCAAATACCGTCGCCGGAGTGGTGGCCGTGCTGAGCAAGTAAAGCCCGACGCCTGACAAGGTGGCGGAAATGGTAAGCATCCCGACGGGGGACAAGGCGTGAGCCAGTGGTCCCGCGAAATGGCGCAGGAAAAACATCAGCGTGCTGGTGTAAATCAGCACCATCGTGCCGGAGAACGCTCCCCGCGTGATGCGTGTGATAACCGATTCCTGCCACTGCTGAGGTCCCAGTTCGGTCGCCGCGGTCAGCAGCATGCAGAACGCCCAGAGCAAGAACATCGGGCGAAACGTCTCCATAAACATGTCGCCCGTCGAAACGCCAGACGCGACGCGCTCCGTGGCGGGGAATTTCTGGGTCAGGCAGATCAAGAAGTAGATCACGCCCGGAATCGCGATCAGAGCCATCAAGGTTTGCCAACCGCATCCCAGACCGGCAATCTTCAGAAACCCCAGGTCGATGCCCTTGCCAAGGTAGCGCGCAATCAGGCCGCCAACAACCAGGCCGCCCGGCCACCACGCGTGCAGCACGTTGAGGTAATGCGTCTTTCGGTCGGGATAGAGGGTGGCGGCGAGCGGGTTGATGGCGATCTCAACCAGGCCGTTTCCGCATCCCGCCAGGAACGTCGAACCGAAAAGCACCAGGAAGGCCCAGTCCCCATGCGGCGCGAAGATCGTCCCAAATACGCCCACCATGTGACAGACAAACGCTAGCGACAAGATGCTCTTCATGCCGAGCAAGTCGCAAAGCGGCGCGCCGACCAACATCGAAGCGGCCATCCCCCAAAATGCGCCGCTGGCGATCCATCCGCGGTCTTCCTGTGAAAGAGCAAACGCGTCTCCCAGATCGGGCAGGATGTCGCCGCGAATGATGAACGTAAAGGCCGAGGTGATCAGGGCGATGCAGCTACCGACGAACAGGGTCCGCGGATTCATTCAGGGCTCCGGGCGTAAGGCGGGGGTAAATGGCTAAGTGGCGGGGACGATTTCAGGGTGGAAAGCGAGCTTCGAGTATAGCGACTCGCCCTCGCAAGTAAATGTTTTGCTGCTAATCGTTTCCGTCAGGCAAACCCAGCTTGACCCGGCCTGCGTAATCGACATAGCATGCGTCGCTTTTTGCTACTTTTTTCCGATCACGTGGCCGGACGGATGGCGTGAACCTGAAACGACTTCCCGCTGGCGCTGGGCTCTGGGCCATTCTGGCCTTGTCGCTGGTCCTGCGCATCGCCGGCGCCATGTGGTGTCAGTCGCGACTGCCCGCCGATCAACGCTTCGAGTTTGGCGACAGCGAGGCCTACTGGGTGCTGGCGCAACACATGGCCCGTGGCGAACCGTTTGAGTACGGCTCGCCCGACGTCCGGGTCTTTCGCATGCCGGGCTACCCGGCCCTGCTAGCGGCGCTCTTTTGGCTATCCAGCCCCGACATGCCGGTCCTGGCAGGCCGTCTGCTGAGCGCTGTCCTGGGGACGCTCGCGGTCGCCGCCGTTTGCTGGCTGACCACGACACTCTTCGATCGGCGAACGGGGCTTGTGGCGGCGTTTGCCGCGGCCTGCTACCCAGGGGCAATCGCCATGAGCGTCTTCGTGCTCAGCGAGGCGCCCTTCTGCCCCGTTTATCTGGCCCAACTCGCCGCCTGGACGAAAAGCTGGCAAGCCGGTCGCCACGCCTTCTCATGGGCGGTCGTCTCGGGCCTTTTTGGCGGACTGGCGGCCCTCATGCGTCCCGACTGGCTGCTGTTTATCCCGTTCGCGGCACTCGCCGGTCTGTTTCTGGCTCGGCCGCGAACACGGCATCTGCAGCTTTCGCTCACGATGATGCTCGTTGTCGCGGCCGTAATGGCGCCCTGGTGGTGGCGCAACCTGCGTGTCGTCGGACATTTCGTCCCCACCACGCTGCAGGTCGGCGCCAGCCTTTATGACGGCCTGAATCCGCAGGCGACGGGGGCCAGCGAAATGTCGTTCGTCGCCACGTTTGTCAAAAAAGAGCAGCAGGATCCGTGTCTGCCGGGCGAACCGTTTGAATATCGCCTCGACCGCCGCCTGTGGAACGCAGCAGGGGAATGGGCGTCCAACCATCCAGCCCGTGTTGTCAAGCTGGCCGCCGTCAAGTTCGTCCGGATGTGGAACCTCTGGCCGAACGACCCACAAAACCACGGGTTTCTCACGCGGCTGATCACGACCGCGACCTTTCTGCCGGCCATCATCACTGCGCTGGCCGGCATTTGGGTCACGCGTCGGCAACTCTGGCCCACCGCTCTCTGCTGGCTCCCGGCCGTCTACCTGACCCTGCTCCATCTGATCTTCGTCAGCTCCATTCGCTATCGCGAACCGCCGATGCTCGGTTTGCTGGTTTTCACCGCGGCGTTTTTTACGCGGGGGAGTCGACCATCAGCCGCCCATTAGCGCGATTCTGCTGGCGCTCGTTTAAGTGGTCCGTCCTGCTGGCGGCAGTTGCGGTGGCGGCCGGGGTATCACTTTTCTATCAACGATTCGACGACGAGATTCGGCGGCGCGTCGAAGCGCGCATCGCCGAGCACTACCCGCGCCTGACGGTCAGCGTCAGGGCGGCCCGTCTGCTGACGGGCAAAGGGATCGAAGTTCGCGGTCTGTCAATCAGCGACCCAAAGGCCAGCGGGCCGACCGCCGAACTGATCTACATCGAAGAGCTGTTGCTCGAAGGCAACACCGAGTGGCGGCAATTGTTGCAGGGAGAGGTCTCGATCGCTTACGTCGTGGTCCGGCGGCCGACGTTGCGCGTGGCTCGCCGGGCCGACGGATCGTGGAGCGCGGCCCAACTCCTGCCCCTGCCGCAAATCAGCAAGGACCCGCCGCGGGGAACGATCGAGAACGGGGTCGTCGAAATCCTCGACCCGCTCAAGCAGCAGGGGGGCTCGCTCATCGTGCGCGACGCCCAGCTCACGTTTGAAACGGCAGAAAAACCGCAATCCCCGCCCCGCTCGACACGGAAGGCGGCATCTCTCATTCCGTTGCGATTAAAGGGACACTTCACGGCCGACCACATTCAGCGGGTCGAAGTTGAAGCCACGTTTACGCCGGCAGGCGACGAGTGGTCGCTGGCGGGCACTCTTGAGGGGCTCGATTTTTCGCCCGAGTTCGTCCGCGCCCTTCCGGCCGTCGTCTCCCGCCGGCTTTCGGAGCTAGGTTCGCTGCGCTGCGAGGCGAAGGGGCGGTTTGAACTGAGCCACGCCGCGGCCGAAGAGGCCGGCTTCAAGTTCGACGTCGGCGGACAGATCAGCCGCGGGCGTATCGACGACCCGCGTCTCCCCTACCCGCTTACCGATTTACGGGCCGCCTTCCACGCCGACAACCGCCAGCTCGCCGTCATCGATCTTACGGCCCGCAATGGCTCGACCACGCTGGCCCTCGACCTGCACCGACAAGGTTATTCGCAACGCAGCCCCTGCACTTTGGTCGCCAAGAGCCGCCGCATGGTCTTCGACCCGCAGCTCCGCTCGATCCTCCCCTTCGACTGGCAGGGGGAATGGAACAAGTTTATGCCGGCCGGCGAATTCGACGCCGACCTGACCCTCAACTACGACGGGCAAACATGGCGGCCCGAACTCACGGTTGGGTGCAAGAACGTCTCCTTCTCCCACTACAAGTTTCCCTACCGGCTGGAACGTGCCCAGGGGCGCGTCGAGCTGAAGGACAACGTCGTCAAAATCGATCTCAAGGCCTTCACCGAAGGCGAGCCGGTCCGCCTGTTCGGCGAATACCGCAATCCGGGCGCGCAGGCCGTCGGCTGGCTCAACGTCCGCGGCGACAACATCCGCCTCGACGAAAAGCTGTTTCTCGCCCTCAGCGACAACTGCCGGCGGATCGTCCGCTCGCTCAATCCGCGCGGAACCTTCAACGTTTCCTTCGACGTCTGGCACGGGGAGGAGTCTCCGCCGAAGGTCCACAAAAAAGTGGTCGTCTCGCTTAACCACTGCTCGCTGCGGTACGACCTGTTCCCTTACCCGCTCGACAACATCCGCGGCATCATCCTCGTCGAAGACGACGTCTGGGAATTCAAAGACCTTGAGGGAACGAACGACACGGGCATCGTAGAATGCCACGGGCGGCTCGTCCCCGGCCCGGCCGGCAACGATCTCAAGCTTGCCTTCTTCGGCCGAGGACTTGCCCTGGAAGACGAGCTGCGCGACGCCCTGGCGGTGCAGAGCGCCGCCGCAGCCCGCTTTTGGCGGGACCTGCGGCCGCGAGGCATGATGAACGTCGACGCCGTGCTGCACCACGCGGCGGGCGCGCGGAAGCCGTCTCTCACCGTGACGCTTCGCCCGGTGAACGACGCCGAGGGTAACACCGCCGTCTCCATCGAGCCGCTTTACTTTCCCTATCGCCTCGAGAAGCTGCGCGGGGTGTTCACTTACGAACAGGGACAGGTCACGCTGACGGGGATGCGCGCCGAGCACCGCACAACCCGGCTTTCTGGCCAAGGCAAGTGCCTGCTCGACGGCGAGGGGGGATGGCAGTTGCACTTCGACCGGTTGGAGGTCGATCGCCTGCGGGCCGACCGCGATTTGATTTCTGCCCTCAGCGGCGGGCTCAAACGCGCGGTGACCGCCTTGCAGCCGCGCGGAGCCATGAATTTGCGCGGTGAGCTGACGCTGGCCAGCAACGGGCAGTCTGCCTCGGGCCTAACGGCTCGATGGAACCTGGGCATCGAGGGGCACCCGGTGGCGGTCGACTGCGGGGTGCCGCTGGAAAACATTTTTGGAGGCGTGCAGCTGCAGGGGTCGTTCGATGGCAAGGAGTTGTCTTGCAGCGGCGAGTTGAGCATCGACTCGATGACGTACAAGAACTTCCAGTTCACCGAGTGCCTGGGGCCCTTCTGGCTCGATACGGGCGTCGTGCTGCTCGGCCGCTCGGCCGACCGGCGGGGCGGCAAGCCGGCCGGCCGCGCCATCACCGCCAAGCTCTATGGCGGCACCGCCGTCGTGGGCGGACGGGTGACGCTGGGAGACGTGCCGAAGTATGCCGTCTATGCGTCGTTGAGCGGGGCCGATCTGGCCCGCTGCGCGCAGGAAGCCATCAGCGGCAGGCAGAAGCTCAGCGGCGTCGTCTCGGCGAACGTCGACCTGCACGGAGCGGGTCGCGGCATCCATCACCTGAACGGCCGCGGCTCCATCTCCCTGACCGACGCCGACCTGTTTGAACTGCCGGTCATCGTTGCGCTGCTAAAGCCTCTCAGCGGCCGGTTGCCCGACACCACCGCTTTCAACACGGCGAACGTCGATTTTCGCATCGAGGGGGAGCACGTTTATTTGAACAAGATCCATCTCAACGGCGACGCGGTCAGCCTACGTGGCAGCGGCGAAATGGGGCTCGACCGTTCCATCCAGCTTTCGTTCTACGCCAAGGTGGGGCGCGGCGAAGCGCCGTTTCCGCTCTTGGACAAAGTGGTCAGCGCGGCCAGCCAGCAGATCATGCAAATCCATGTTTCCGGCACACTCGATAATCCCGTTACGCGCAACGCCGTCTTTCCCAACGTCGAAGAAGCCGGGCGGATTTTTCAGATCGATTCGACCCCTCGGCCCGGGCTCGGCGATCGGGTGATGGGTCGCGCCGCGCCCGAACCGCAAGCCAGAGGGTATGGTTTCGATGGACCGAAATAGCCAACCCGAATCCTCTCGAGGAAGAATCCGCCTTCCCTCGCGAGGAAAACACGAACATCCAGGGACGCCAACTCCGAAGAGCCAATGGGGAACGGTCTTCACCGGAGGTAACCCTATGAGCGTAGGACCGACGACATTCGCCGCCAGCCTGGCGGCGACGACTCTCAACCAGGCGCGGGGGAGCGAGACGGAGCGAGTGCAACACGACGTCTCGGCCAAAGAGCGGCAGGCCGAAGGCGACCGCAAGGCCGAGAGCGCAGCCGGCGTCGGCACGGCCGAAAGTGACGAGGGCGTCGGCGATCGCGACGCCGACGGCCGCCGACTGTGGGAAAGGCCGCCGAGACCAGGCAATTCCAGCGGCGATGAGGCGGCTTCTTCTGAGGGCCCGCTCAAGGATCCCACGGGTCAAAGCGGCTCGCTCCTCGACCTGACTGGATAACACGTGGCACGAGCGAGTCCTCCCCGAACCAAGCTTTGCTGCGAAGAGTGAAGGGTGGCCGCTTCGATGCCCTGTAGAATCCCCGTCTTTAGCAGAGGCTTGTCCTGCTGCCTTGTACCGGGCCTGTTCGGCACGCGTACGGAAAGAAATCCTGCTCGCGGTAGTGCTTGTCGAGGTGCGTGTGTGCGCTGCTTACAGTTATTCCAACGGGCGCGATCGGGATCGATCTGCCGATTTTTCGCGCGAGTCACACGACCGTGCTATGTTTGCGAGGCTTTTTCTGGTCTCTTTTTGCTCGCAAAGGTAAGCCACCCGTGTTGCCATCGTTCGACGCTCTGAACGGCACGCTGATGCCCACGACCGCGGAAACTCCCGTCGTCGGCCCCCATACTCCTTCCTCGGACGAACATCCGGTCGACGCCGGCCAGGGGCGTTTCAAAGTTCTTTGGCAACATGCCAGCGGCGGCCTGGGGCGGGTCTCCGTCGCCCTGGACAATGAGCTGCACCGGCACGTCGCGCTCAAGGAGATTCACCCTGAGTTGGCGGACCACGCCGAATGCCGTGCCCGCTTTCTGCTCGAAGCCGAAGTCACCGGCAGTCTGGAGCATCCGGGCGTCGTGCCGGTTTACAGCCTGGGAAGCTGGCACGACGGCCGGCCTTTTTACGCCATGCGGCTGATTCGCGGCAAAAGCCTGGAAGAGGCCGTCCGGCAATTCCACGAAGTGCCGTGCGAAGCCGGCGAGCGCGAGTTGCGACTCCGCAAGCTGCTGCGGCGTTTCATCGACATCTGCAACGCGGTCGATTACGCCCATAGCCGCGGCGTGCTCCACCGAGACATCAAACCGGCGAACGTGATGCTCGGTCCCTACGGGGAAACGCTCGTGGTCGACTGGGGACTGGCAAAGCCGGCGACGTCCCGCGACATGCCTTCAGGCACGGCCGAAACATGGCTCGCGCCTCAGACCGCCGGGAACACGCCGGCCACCCGCGCCGGCAGCGTCATCGGAACGCCGGCCTACATGGGGCCCGAGCAGGCGGCCGGCGCGCTGGACCAGCTCGGTCCGGCAAGCGACGTGTATAGCCTGGGAGCGACGCTCTACACCGTACTGACGAATCGCGCTCCTTTCGAAGACGAAAACGACTTTTCCGTGATGCGAGCTCGCATTCTGACGGGCGACTTCCGGCGTCCGCGCGAGGTGAAACCCAACGTGCCACGGCCGCTGGAGGCGATTTGCCTCAAGGCCATGGCGCTCGAACCGGGCGATCGCTACGTTTCGGCCAGCGCTCTGGCGGAGGACGTCGAAAACTGGCTGGGTGACGCGCCCGTCCGGGCTTACCGAGAGGGACGCGTGGAACGCTTGTCTCGCTGGTCGCGCCGGCATCGCGCGTGGGCTCGGGCCGGCGCTTTTTCGCTCGTGCTGGTAACGCTGGTGGCCTTGACCGCAAGTTGGCTTGTCAATCGCGCGCGAGTGCAAACAGAAGAGGCGCACCACGAGCGTGCCATGGCGCAGATCGAACTCTTGTGCAACGCCGAGCCGGCCGCAATCCCCCTCATCCTGGAAAACTTGCGCCCGTTTCATAACGAGGTCGCGCCACGGCTGCGAGAGCTGCTCGCCGTCGGCGACCTCAACCCGCGGCAGCGAATGCGCCTCGATCTGGCCCTCCTGGACGACGACGCGACGCGCGTGAACGACCTAGTTGGCTCGCTTCTGACTTGCCCCTACGACGATTTCCCAATCGTCCGCGACCGTTTGCGATCGCACGTCGAGACGTTCGGCGACCGGCTATGGCAGACGCTTCACGACGAGCAAGCGGACGTGACCGCGCGCTTTCACGCCGGCCTGGCCCTGGCGACCTACCGCCCCGATTCGCCGCGTTGGACGGCGGACGACGACGCCTTCCTGGCGCGGACCATGCTCGGCGAGCCGGTCGATCAGCAGCCAGCTCTGCGTGCCGACCTCCAGCCGATCGCGCCGCGTTTGCTCCCAGAGGTCTATCGTTCGTTCGGAGGCGCTGGGCACTCCGGCGCCGTCCGCGACGCAGCCACGGCCGCCCTTGCTGTCTGGGCCGGCGGCCAGACCCGTCTGCTGGCAACTGCCACCAGCGAGGCATCCCCCGAGCGGTTCGCCGTGCTGCTGCCGGCCCTGGCCGCGGCGCGGGATCGGGCCGTTCCCGTCCTGCGCGAGATCGTCCGTCGTCAACCGCCGTCTGGAGGAAGGGTGAGCGAGCAAGAGCGAATCGCCCTGGGCCGCCTGCGGGCCGGGGCGGCGATCACCCTGTTGCGTTTGGACGAAGATCCGCTGCTGGGCGATCTGTTCACTCCGGCCGACGATCCCGAAAGTCGGACGCAATTCGTGGCGGGCTTACGCGCGCGGGGCGTCGAGCCCGCAAAGCTGGTCGCCTGCTTCGACCGCGCGCGGGAAGTGCCTGTGCGCTTCGGCCTGATGCTTGCACTCGGCGAGTTCATGCTTGAGGAGATGCCCGCGACAGACCTCGACCGCCTCCGGCCGCGGCTCGTCGACTTGTATCGGACCGATCCGAGTTCGGCAATTCACTCGGCGTCCGGGTGGCTGCTCGCGCGCTGGCAACTCGCCGAAGAGGTCAGCGATTTTGACCATACTCCCCACTCGGCCGACTTCGATCTCCGCCGGGAATGGTTCAACGTGCAGGTCGGCCTACCGATCAGCCCGGGCATGATCGCGAAGATGATCCGGTTTCCCGCGGGCGAGTTTCTGATGGGTTCGCCCCCGACCGAAACCGACCGCCAGAACCAGGAAACGCAGCACCGTGTCCGCCTCACGCGCCCCTTCGCGATGAGCCACCGGCCGGTTTCGCGAGCCTTGTACGCCCAATTCCTGAGGGACTTCCGCGGCCCCGCGGCAGCCGAGGCCTACCTGGCCTTGGTAAAGGAGACGACGCCGATGCCGACCCACCCGGCCGTTGCCGTCAGTTGGTACGACGCCGTCTCCTTCGCCCGCTGGTTGACCACCGAAACGGGAATGAGCGAAGACGACCAGTGCTACGCCGACCCGGCCACGCTCGCGCTCGACGGCGACGGGCACCCGATCGAGCGACAATGGCCCTTTCATCCCGAGCGGCGAGGCTTCCGTTTGCCGACCGAGGCCGAATGGGAGTACGCTTGCCGAGCCGGCACGGTAACCGCCTTCAGTTTCGGCAGCGACCAGTCGCTGGCAGGTGACTACGGCTGGACGCAAAACAATTCGGCCGGCAGCTCGCACCAAACCTTGAACTTGAAGCCGACGGGGCGCGGCCTGGTGTCGATGCATGGCAATGTTGGAGAATGGTGCCACGACTGGCTCGGCTTTATTCCCGGCGGCAAGGGCGTCGATCCGATGGGCGCCGCGGGCGGGCCGTGCCGGGCGATCCGAGGGGGCTCGTATCTGTGTGTCGCGGCCCTGGCGCGTTCCGCCAGCCGCGCCGGCTTGCCGCCCGAGTTTGCCGCTCCCGACGCCGGCGTCCGGCTGGTCTGCACGCTGCCGGAGTGAGCGGGAGACACGTCAACTTGCCGAGTTGCAGCCCGTGCGGCAATTGGTTCGGCCGGCGCCGGCGGCTAGAATGGGGCCTGCCGTTTGTGCCCCCGCCATTCTTCCCCGCCTTGAACCGCCATGCCTTGCCAAGCTCGGTTTCTGTGCCTTCGTGTCAGCGCTCTGATCAGCGCGCTGGTTTCCGTCTCGTTGACCTCCTCCGGCCCGACGTCTGCCGCCGAGCCGCTGCGAATCGCCACTTTCCGCGTTGACGTTACGCCTCCGCTCGGCGCGCCGTTGTGCGATTCGCTTTGCCCGCCCGCGGCCGAGATCGTCGACCCGCTTTCAGCACGCGGTGTCGTGCTCGTTGGCGCCGAGCGGCCGATCGTGCTGTGCGCGGTCGACTGGGTCGGTATCGGCAACGGCGCCTACGACGCCTGGCGCAGCGCGATCGCCAAGGCAGCAGAGACGATTCCCAGCCGTGTGGCCGTACACTGCCTGCACCAGCATGACGCGCCCGGTTGCGACTTCGAAGCCGAGGAGTTGCTGGCCGAGCAGGGACTGTCGGGCTCCTGCTTCCACGTTGCCTTTGCACATCAGGCGATCGAACGGGTGGCGGCGGCGGTGCGCGACGCGCTTGGGCATCTTCAGCCCGTAACACACCTGGGCCTGGGCAGGGGTCGCGTCGAGCAGGTTGCGTCCAACCGCCGTATCCTCGGTGACGACGGCAAGGTCAAGTTCGTTCGCTATAGTGCCTGCCGCGAGGACGAAATCCGTGCCGCGCCGGAGGGCGTGATCGATCCCGACTGCCGGTTGATCGCGTTCTTTGACGGCGAGCGGCCCATCGTCTCATTGACTTACTATGCCACGCACCCACAGAGCTACTACGGAGCCGGCGGCGTGAGCGCCGATTTTGTCGGCATGGCCCGATCGCTGCGCGAGAAAGCCCTGCCTGATATGGCCCACATCCATTTCAACGGGGCCAGCGGGAACGTGGCGGCCGGCAAATACAACGACGGATCGCGCGAAATGCGGCCGCTCCTGGCCGAGAGGCTGGCCTTGGGCATGCAGAAGGCCTGGGAGAACATCAAGAGGATTCCTGTTCAAGCATCCGATGTCGCCTGGCGAAACGTCGCGGTGGCTTTGCCGGTCCGCGACACACTCGACGAACCGCGGTTGAAGGCGACTCTGGCCGACAGCAAGAGCGACGTGCGCGAGCGCGTGCGGGCGGCCCGCGATCTCGCCTGGCTGCGGCGCTCGCGCAAGGGGCACAAGATTGAGCTGAGTTGCCTGAAGCTGGGATCCGCACACGTCGTTCACATGCCGGGAGAACTATTTATCGAATACCAGATCGCCGCGGAGCGGCTTCGACCGGAGGAGCTCGTCTGCATGGCGGCCTACGGCGACTACGGCCCCGGCTATATCGGCACATCGATCGCGTACGGTCAGGGGGGCTACGAAACCTCACGTGTTTCGCGCGTCGGGCCGGAGGTCGAAGGAGTGCTCCTGGGTGCCCTGAACGAATTGCTCAAATAACGAAGCAGAAACCCCCGGCCGGTGGCCTCGGCCATTATTTTAAGTACGATAGGGATGCCCTCAGCCGCCACGGTGGCATCGCGCCCCTCATGATACCTCTCGGCAGCCGAGGATGCGGCAACCACCCTGCGAAGCAACTCGAGAACTCGACGACGATGAGCCACGCCATGACCCGACGCCACGTTCTGGCCCAGGCCGGCCTCGCCCTGGGAGCGACCGCCGCCGCCACCAGCACGCGAGCGGCCGCCGAGCCGAAAGGCCAAGCGGCCCGTGAGCCCTTCACTTACTGTTTGAACACGAGCACGATCCGCGGCCAGAAGCTGAAGATCACCGAAGAGATCGACCTCGCGGCCAAGGCGGGATACGACGCCATCGAGCCCTGGATCGGCGAGATCGACGACCACGTCAAGCAGGGCGGTTCGCTCAAAGATCTGGCCAAACGCATCCGCGACCACGGCCTGCAGGTCGCCAGCGCGATCGGCTTTGCCCAATGGATCGTCGACGACGAAGCCCTGCGGGCCAAGGGCCTTGAAGAAGCGAAACGCACGATGGACCTGGTGGCGCAGCTTGGGGGAGCGCACATCGCCGCTCCGCCCGCCGGAGCCACCGACAAGCCCGGCCTCGATCTCTTTGAAGCGGCCCGGCGGTACGCCGCGCTCGTCGATCTGGGCCGGCAGATGGGGGTGGCTCCGCAAGTCGAGGTCTGGGGCTTTTCCAAGAACCTCAGCCGGCTAGGCGAGACGGTATTTGTGGCCGTTGAGAGCGGCCGCCGCGACGCCTGTCTGCTCCTGGACGTCTATCACATTTACAAGGGGGGCTCCGATTTCAGCGGCATCAAGCTACTGGGCGGCGCCGGAATGCACGTCTTTCACGTGAACGACTACCCCGCCTCGCCACCGCGCGACACGATCACCGACGCCGACCGCGTCTATCCGGGTGACGGTGTGGCACCCCTCGATCAGCTCTTCCGCGACTTGCGCGACGCAGGCTTCTGCGGAGTGCTCTCGCTGGAACTGTTCAACAAGAGCTATTGGGAAAAGGACGCCCTTGAGGTCGCCCGAACGGGTCTGGAAAAAACCCGCGCGGCAGTGCACAAGGCGCTGTCCGGCTAGCCCGTGCCGCTTCTACCTCTGCCTGCGGGCCTGCGGGTGAGGGCGGGCAGAACCCCGGAATCGCTCGCACCCAGCAAACGTGCGAGGGAAACCCCTTTCGAGAAAGCCGGTGGCCGCTACAAGAAATCCTCTCGGTTGTTCCACCACGATTTGCTCACGGAGTGAGCGGCCTAAGCATGGCCGGGACTACCCCGCCCGCTTTGGCAACTGCCGGGCCGCAAGTTGATCGAGCAGCCAAGTTACCTGCGCGGACGAATTGCGAAAGAGCTGAGCGGGCCACTGGTCGGGGTGATAGGGGCCGTGCAGCACGTCGCGCAGGGCGACGGCTTTGTCGGCCCCGGCCACCAGGAACAAAACGTGGGCCGCGCTCGACAGCACCGGGGCCGTGAGCGTAATGCGATGGGTGTGCAGTTTTTCCACCCAGTTGCCCACGACCCAGCGGTGCCGTTCGTGCAAAGCGGCCGTTTGCGGAAAGAGCGAGGCGGTATGGCCGTCTGGTCCCAGCCCCATCAGGGCCAGATCAAAGTGAGGCAACTGATCCTTTTCGGGACGGAAAAAACGCCCCAGCTCTTCTTCATACGCCTGTGCCGCGGCGTCGGCGTCGGGCATCTCGGCCGGAATGCGATGCACGTTGCCGCTGGGCACCGGCACGACCGAAAGCATCGCCTCGTTGGCCATCCGAAAGTTGCTGTCGGCGTGGTCTGGCGGAACGTGACGCTCGTCTCCCCAGAAAAAATGGATCCGATCCCACTCCAATTGCCCGCGATAGGGGCCATCGGACTTGGCCAGCAACGCGTAGAAGTCGCGCGGAGTCGATCCGCCCGACAGGGCGACCGAGAACACGCGGTGCCGCTGGATGGCCTCCCGCGCAAGCGCGCAGAATTTGTCGGCCGCCGCGCGGCTCAGCTCCTCGCGGCCGGCCAGGATCTCGATTCGCGGTGAAGCATTGGGCATGCGTTTTCCCTCTGGTGGAAGGCGAGCGGAACGGAATCCTTCACGAATATTTTACCGCGCGAACGCGCTTGGTTCGCTCCTGCCGCCCAACCGCTTGTTGTTTTTCTGCCGCCAGACCGGTTTTCATTTCTGTGCCAAGGGGCTCGCCGGCCGGACGTGCAGGGTGATCGGCAGCGACGCCTGGCCGCCGGCGTTGTTCGCCAGGGCGTAGAACTTGCGGTCGGTGTCGGGCACCCACCGGGCACAGGTCAAGAAGATCTGCCGCTCGCTCTGGCCTTCCGGAATCAACACGCCGTTGAGGCCGATGTTGTCGACGATCACGCCGTGGGGCAGGTTGTCGACGTCGAACTGAACGCGATCGTTGAACCCGTTCCGCTCGACCTTGAGCGTGGCCGTAATGGTTGTCCCCGGCGCGACCGTCACTTCGGCCGGTTCCAGGCGCACGATGACGTTGGGGCGATCCGTCAGCTTGGCCTCGCCCAGGCTGTTCACCTCTTTGCTCACCGGCTGTCCGGCAATCTGGGCCCGCGCCACGATCTTCACGTGCTGCCAGGCCTCGGCTGGCGGTTGGACGGCATCGGCCGCGGCGCTGAGCACGGCCCGCGCTTCGGTGTGGCCCGCCTCGATCACCAATGGCGTGGAGACGGTAAAGCCCTGGGGGAGGCCCGTGACGTCGATCGCGATCTCGTCGTCAAAGCCGTCGCGTCGGTCGAGCGTGAACGTGAGCCGCCGGCCGCTGCCGCGAGCCACCGTCGGGTTGACGTCCGCCAGACGTACCTCGAAATCGGGCTTCGGCTCGCGAACCGTGAGCCGATAGACGAACCGGTCGCCGCCAAAACCGCGCACGTCGCTCACGCGCACCAGATAAGCGCCGTCGCTCGGCGCCGTGAACGTCAACCGCGAGTCTCGTCCCAGTTTCCGCTCCATGTCGTCGTCGTTGCCGTAGTAGAGCGGAAAGACCGGCAGGCCGTTGGGAACCAGCTTGTCACCGGGCGGGTGCGGCTCGACCGTGTAGCAAGAATCTCCCAAGGCGTGGCTGGTCGGGCTGGTGTCGAAGTAAGTCCGACGCCGGCCGCCGAGCTGATAGAAGACGACCTCTGAATCGGGGCCCTGCGGCATCCGGAAAATACGACAGACCTCGCCCTGCACGTACATGTATTCGTTGAGCTCCATCTCCTCCCAGCTCTTGGGGCGCAAACCGCCGCTGTTGGAGTCGATGCCGCGGAATTCCAGGTAGCTGTCGCGGACGGCCTGCAACAAAAGCCTCAAGACGGGCGTCCCTTTCGCGTCGAGCACTTCCAGCCGGGTGTCGATCGGCGAGCCGCGGCGCTCCCCCTCGGTCTCGATGATCCACGTCCGGCCGGCCTTCGACTCGAAGCGGAAAAGATCGACGTCGCCCGCCGCAGCCAAGCGGCCGTTAATGCTGCCCGGCGCCGCAATGAAAGTCGCGGTCTCGGCCACGTCGTTCGGTTCGGCCTCGATGAGTTCGGACCCGGCGCTCGCCAGTACGCTGAGCGGGCGGCTGAGGCGGAACCGGTTCGTGTCGACCGGCACGGGCCGGTCGCCCGGAGGACCGCCGGGCAGCTTGACTCGCGTCGCGGGCGGAACGTTGTAGCCGACCAGTTCGATCTCGGTTTCTTGATTCGCCGGCACGCTGACCGGATAGCAGGCGGTGACGACGGGCAATTCGCCGATCGAAATCCGGTAGAAGTGCCTGTCCGACCCGGTCAACGCGAGGTCGCTGATGCGAACCGTGTACGTTCCGTCAGCCGGGATCGTGTAGGCGATGAGCGGATCTTCCTGGCCGTCGAAATCGTTGTTGCGAGCCACCACCTCGTGGGCCGGGTCGAGCAAGGTGAGCACGCCGTTGAGCGACGAGCCGATCCGACGCGACAGTAATTCGCAAACGATCGTCTGCCCGGCCTTGGCTTCAAACGCCAGATGATCGACGTCGCCGCGTGCCGCAAGCGTTCCCCAAACGCCGGCCGGCAGGGAAATCGGAGTGGCGATTTTGGCCGAATGGTTCGGTTCGCTCTCGGCCAACTGTGGCAGGTCGTCGATCTCGATCGGCAGGACGCCGCTTTTGCCGCCTTCCGTTACGATTGCCAACTGAAACGTGCCGCGGGGCAGGTCGGCGGCCGGCACAACCTCGACCGAGATCTCGTCGGCGCGGCCGGGGTCCGGCGGCAGAATCCTGCCCTGCAGCTTGGGATGATTGAATTCGACGCCGGTTGTGCCGAGCAAGTTCTTGCCCGTCAGTTTCGTGCGCGTCGTCACGCCGCGTTGGAAGCCGCGGGGCCAGATCCCCGCCAATTCCGGTTTGGGGGGCGGGATGACCTGGCCGTTTGTGTCGTCATAAAAGGCGAATGAGCCGTCGAGACGGCCGACAAGCAGCGTCTTATTGTCGGCGGCGAGCGCCAACGCGGCCGGCCAGTCGGGCTGCAAGACGAGCGACAGCCGCTCGATCACCTGCTCGGCGTTCCACACGCGCACCGTGCGGTCTTCGGCGGAGCTGACCAGCGTCTTGCCATCCCGAGACCAGGCCAGTTCGACGATCGCCCCCTCGTGCGCGAACCGCGTCAGTTCCAGCGGATTCGTACCTTCCTTAGCCGTGTCGCTGATCTGCCAGACGCGGATCCGGTTGTCGACGCCGCCCCCCGCCAGCCGCCGGCCGTCGGGACTGAAGACCACCGCGTATTGTTCCTTGAGTGGCTGGCCAAACGTGTCCAACCGATTGCCGGTGGCTACGTCCCAGAGTTTGACGGTGCGATCGGCGCTGGCGCTGGCCAGCAGTTGCCCGTTGGGGCTGAAGGCCAGATCGAAGACGGCGCCGTTGTGCCCCGTGATCGTCCGCTCTTCGCGAGCGGTCAAGGCGTCCCAGAGCTTGATCTCCTGGTCGTATCCGCCGCTGGCGATCCGCTTGCCATCGGCGCTGATCGCCACGGCGTAGAGCGAATCGCGGTGGCCGACGATCGTCCAGATGGGCGCGCCGTCGGCTACGTTCCACAGCTTTACTTCTCCAAACAGGCCCGGTTCGCCGGCGGCACTGACGAGCTTTGCGCCGTCGGCCGAGAAGGCCACGTCGGTCACGCTCCCTCGATGACCGGCCAAGGTGCGAACGGTTGCCCGGCTGGCCACGTCGACGAGCCGAACCTCGCGGTAGCCAGCCAGGGCGGCGAGCTTGCCGTCGGGGCTGACGGCCGCCGCGTTGACGACGTGGCGGGGCGGGGCGAGCAGATCGACCTTCGGCGTGACGAGCATCGTCGGATCGGGCGGCTGGCCGCTGGGGCTTTTTGCCCCCGCGTCGATCCAGGACCGAATCAGGGCGATCTCTTCCGGCTTCGGCCGCTCGTTGTCCTCCGGCGGCATGAGCGGCTCGACCTTTCCTTCGAGCATCAGCACCAGCCGGCTCTGATCGCTCTTGCCGGGCAACAGGACCGCGCCCCCTTCGCCTCCCTTGAGCAAAGCGTCGTAGCTTTCGAGCACCAGCCCGCTCTCGGCATCCTTGGCATTATGACAGCCTAGGCAATACTGCTTGAAAAGAGGAGCGATCTGTTGGTTGTAGTCGGGCGGAGAATCCGCGCGCGCGGAACTTGCCAGGGCGAGAAGGGCGAGGCCGACGATCAGCCTGAGCAATCGAAATTCCCAGATCGCCCGCTGCGATCCCGCGGTGGTGGTCATGGTTGGTTCGCTGTCCGCCATCAGTGATTGAATAAGAACTCGCGGCTGCTCAGCACGCTCCAGTAGAGGTCCTCCAGGACTTGGCGCTTGTCCTGGCCTGGTTCAGCCAGAACCGCGACCAGCCGCGACTTCTCCTCGTCGGTAGGTAAGCGCGAAAACGCGCTCAGGTAAGCTTCTTCGATGAGCTTGTCGTCCGGCGCGCCGGCGGCGAGCAAGTGTTCGAGATGATTCCCCTTGGCCTGCAGCTTGTCGTTGAGCGAGTTACCGTTGGAGATGTGCAGCACCTGCACCATCGTCGGCTCGGCCGTCCGCTCGCACTCGCAGGTGATGATGCGCTCGGGCCGGCCGAATGTCTTGAGAAAATAAGAGTCGACGCTCGCGTCGGGCAACTGCAGCGCACGCCAGCCGAGCGGATAGTCGCCGAACTGCGTCGGCGCGCCCGTGACCTGAGACATGGCGTCCAACAGGACCTCGGCCATCAGCCGGCGCGGATAATAGCGTGAGTAGAAGCGTGCGTCTGACTTATTCTCAGCCAGGGGCTGGCTGCTGCGCTGATAGGTTTTGGATTGCAGGATCGCCCGCATCAGCGGCTTCAGGTCGAACTTGTTGTCGACCAGGAAGCGGGCCGCGGCGCCCAGCAACTCCTCGTTGCTGGCCGGGTTGGTGAGCCGCATGTCGTCGACCATTTCCACCAGACCAACGCCAAAAAAGTTGGCCCAGACCCGATTGGTGACGGCCCGGCTGAAGTAAGGGTTCTCGGGCGAGGTAAGCCAGGCGGCCAGGTGCTGCCGGCGGTCTTCGGGTGAGTCGAGCGAGATCGGCCGGCCGTCCAGCGGCGTTGGTGTTTGCGGCTTGCCGGTCAGCGGCTGGATCAAGTCACCCTCGGTCGCCGCGAAGACGATCGTGTTGCCGTCGCCCGGCGCCGCCTTGAGCTTCACGCGGGCGTAAAGGTTGGCCATCGCGTAGTACTGGTTATTCGTCCATTTTTCCAGTGGATGGTTGTGGCAGCGGGCACAGTTGACCGACATGCCCAGGAAGGCAACGGTCGTCGTCTCGGTCACGTCGGGAGCGTCTTGGTGCAGCACGAAGAAGTTGGTCGCGCCGTTCTCCAACGTGCTCCCTTTGGCGGTGATGATTTGCCGGGCGAACTCGTCCCAGGGCGTGTTGGCTTCCACCTGATTGCGGATCCAGGTGTAATAGGCCCACATCGCTGGCGGCCGGAGCTTTTCGCTGTTCACCAACAGCAAGTCAGACCACTTGTAGGCCCAGTAATCGACAAACTCGGGCCGTTCAAGTAGCGACTCGATCAGCTTATCGCGCTTGTCGGGCGACGGGTCTTGCAGGAAGGCGCGGGCCTCGTCGGCGGTGGGGAGCACGCCCACAGTGTCGAGGAAGCTCCGCCGCAAGAATTCGCTGTCGCTGGCCGGAGCGGAGGGGGGAATGCTCAGGCTCGCCAGTTTGGCCAGCACGAATTCGTCGATGAAGTTTCGCCGCTCGGCACGGGCAAAAACCTCCGACGGCACGGGCGTCGGAAAGGGGGAGGTGACGGTGGCGGTGACGACGCGGCTGAGATACCAGGCGGTGACGGCCCCCTCGCCATAGCCCATCACTTTCACCTCGCCCAGCTCGCCAACTTGAGCGACCGACTCGTTGGTGGAGGTGAATTTTGCCCAGCGTGTGACATCTTCGATGTGGCCGTCGTTGAAATGGGCCAGCACCACAAGTTGCTGTCGGGCCTCCGGTTTCAGCACGGAAGCGGCGGGCAGGATCTCCAATCGTTCCAGCCGCGGATCGTCGGGCGTGGGAGGAGGCGTGCCCGCGGCGATCCAATCGGCCAGCACTCGGTATTCCAACGAGTTCACGCGGAAACGGAGCCCGCCCTTATGCGGCACCGCGCCGGTCGGCTTGGTCAAGATCAGGCTACGCCCCGGATCACTCGGCACAATCCGTCGCCCGCGCGCCTGCCGCGTGACGGTGTTGAAGTCCCCCTCAGGATCGTATCCTCGCAAGGAGAGCCTGAAACCGTTCTTGCCAGCCTGTGCCCCGTGGCATGCCCCGGAACTGCAGCCCGCCTTCGCCAGCACGCTCTCGACGTGATTGCGAAAGCTCCAGTGAAACGTCTTGTCCATGTCGCTGACCGTCACGGTCGCCGTGGCCGACCTCGCGCCGGCTTTCACGGTGATCGTTGCCTGGCCGTTGCCGGTCGGTCGAGCGACGCCGTCGTCGATCGTCACCACCTGCGGATTGCTCGACTCGAACGTCAGGCCTTCGGTCGCTTGCCCGACGTATTGCCCGCCACGCGACTCTTCCAGCAGGATCGTCTGATAAGCCTGCGGCCCGGAAAGCTTGATCTCGCCCGGTAGAAGGACGAGCGTGTCGTCGGCAATCGCGTTATTGGCAGCGCAACACGCCGAGACCCAAAGAAGCAGCCCAAGTCGATACAAAAATCGTAATTCTGCCATTGTCGAAAAGGATGCGCGGCCAAGAAGCAGATCAGGCTCTCCCGATCTCTCAGAACAACTCTTTGATCTCGTGCTTCCCGAAGTCGACCAGCGGGAAGGGGCGCGACTGCGGGCCGGGGAGTTTGGTTTCCAGATCGAGGCCGAGGCTGCGATAGATGGTGGCGACGACCTCGGAGGGTTCGACCGGTCGTTCGGCCGGCACGCCGCCGATCGGGTCGCTACGGCCCACCACGCGCCCGCCTTGCACGCCACCGCCGGCGAAATGGCACGTCCAGACCTGGGGCCAGTGGTCTCGGCCACCCGCCGGGTTAACGCGCGGCGTGCGGCCGAACTCGGCCAGGTTGCAGACGAGTGTGTTGCCGAGCATGCCACGTTGGGCAAGATCTTCCAGCAAGGCGGAATACGCCTGGTCGTACATCGGCGCCACGATGTCGCGCATCCCTTCGATCGACGTGAACGGCTTCGAGCCGTGGATGTCCCAAGTGATCTCGTCGAAGACGGTGATGAAGGTGTTGACCGTCACGAACCGCACCCCCGACTCGATCAGGCGGCGGGCGAGCAAGCAAGATTGGCCGAAGCGCGTCATGCCGTAGCGATCGCGCACCGGCTGTGGCTCCTTCGTGAGATCGAACGCTTCGCGGGCCTGGGTGCTGGTCATCAGGCGGAAGGCGGCCTGGAAATTACTGTCGAGGAGTTGAGCGCTGTCGCTGGCCTCGAAATTCTTGACCGCGTCGTCGACGATGCTCCGCAGGCGGCGGCGGCGATCGAGCCGTGCCTCGCCGATCTGGGCCGGTGGGAGCAAGTCGGGAACTCGGAAATTCGGCTGCGAGGGATCAGCCATCAGGGCGAACGGATCGTGCGCCTTGCCGAGAAAGCCGGCGTCCTGCCCGTGCGGCATATTGCCGCCGGTACGCCCCATCGGCTCGGGCAGAATGACGTGGGCCGGCAAGTCGCTCTTCCGCCCCCGCAAGTAACTCAGCACGCAGCCAGCGTGCGGCGTGTTGATGCCCCCGGTGAAAAGCCGGCCGGTCTGCATCATCTGATGCCCCGTGTCGTGGACGGCGGCCGCCGTGTGGAAGCAACTGCGAACGAGCGACAACTTGTCGGCGTGCTGAGCCATGCGAGGGAAGATCTCGCTGATCTCGATGGCTGGCGAGTTTGTCTTGATCGGTTTGAATGGGCCGCGGATCTCGATCGGCGCGTCGGGCTTGGGATCCCACGTGTCGATCTGGCTTGGAGCGCCAAGGTTGAAGATCATGATCACCGAGCGATCGTCGTGGCCCGGGGCAACTTTGCCCTGGGCTTCGGCGGCCGCCAGATCGGCCAGCGAGAGGCCGATGGCGCCGAGCGTTCCGGCCTGCAAAAAGTCGCGTCGAGTCAGGCCGTCGCAGGTCTGCGTGGAACCCTTGCCGGTGATTTGGAGCATGCGATGAACCTCCCGTGAGGCCAGCGTGGGGGCGAAAGTTATGCAGTGATTGATGCTAGCAGCCGTATAACGTAAGATCAACCGTGCCGCAGGTTTGCGGGCAACGAGGGCCAATCGCATGTCTCGTCCTCCCGAACCGAACCCCTACATGTCGCCACGAGCGTCGAGCGCGGGGCAGGTCAATTCGATGGCCGCCGCCTGGTCGTTGGCCGCGGCGCTGGCGGGCGGCCTGGCTTGCGGCTGGTGTATCAGCCACTTCGGGGAGTTTGGCGCGCTGTCCCTGGCGGCATGCGGCGCCTTCGCCGGGTACGTCTCTCGGAGGATCACACAGGGGCCGAGCAAGGCCGCCGGTATCTCACTGGTTCTTGCCGCCTGTCTGATGTTTCTTATCGCCGAGACGTGCTGGATACACTGGAACACCGAAAAGGGTGAAGCAGGCTGGTGGATGGCGATTACCCTCTGGCCGGCCTTCATCCGCGAGTGGCAGCTCTCCGCCTTGATCGGTGCCGTCTGCGCGGGCTACGGCGCTTGGTGCGGTTACGGTTACGCGACCAGCCCCGTCCCTGCACTAAGCCAACCCGCTTCTACGACCGCTCCTCCGCCATGATCACTCGCCGGCAGATCCTGCGCTGGGGGACACTCGGCTCCCTTAGCCTGACGCTCAGCGACTTGGTAAACAGCAAGGCCCGAGCAGCGTCGACGACACGCCCGGCAAAATCGTGCGTCCTGTTCTTTTTGGAAGGTGGTCCGGCTCATCAAGACCTGTGGGACATGAAGCCCGGCGCCCCGGCCGAAGTTCGCGGCGAGTTTGAACCGATCGCCACGTCAGCGCCCGGCATCCGCATCTGTGAGCACCTCCCCCTGCTCGCCCGGCAGATGCACCATGTGATGCTCGTCCAGTCGGTGCACCACGGCGTGGTCGATCACAACGCCGGCAGCTATTACGCCCTCACGGGCCGTTTGCCCGTCAAAGGCGGTCAGCTCATCGTTCGCGATGAAGTCGACAACTTCCCGCCCTTCGGCTCCGTGATGTCGCATCTCAGGCCGGCCGACCGGCGATTGCCGGCGTTTGTCCATGTTCCGGAGATCATGTCCAACAACGGCTATGACCTGCCCGGACAAAGGGCCGGGTTCCTGGGCGCCGCCTACGATCCGCTGGTGACGGGTGACGCCAGCGTGCCGGGTTACGAGGTGCCTGGCCTGGGGCTTCCCGCCGAAATCCCGATCGAACGGCTCGACCGTCGGCACCGCCTGCTGCGCTCCCTCGACGAGCGGCTGGCACAACTTGCTGACGATCCTTCGCTCGATCGTTTCGCCAGCCATCAGCGCGAGGCGTTTCAGCTTTTGACCTCCACCGACGCCCGCCGCGCGTTCGACCTGGCCGAAGAGCCTGATTCCGTCCGCAGCCGCTACGGTTTACCCGACCGGACCGATCGCTCTCGCGAGGCCCGGCAGTTTGGCGGCCTCCCGCACCTGGGGCAATGCATGCTGCTGGCGCGCCGTTTGGTCGAGGCAGGAGTGCGGCTGGTCACCGTGGGCACGGGCCGTCGGTTCGATCAGTCGTGGGACACGCACCGGCAGCATTTTCCCCTGCTCAAACGATCGCTCTTGCCGTATTTCGATCGGGCCTTTTCGGCCTTGCTGGAGGACCTCGACTCCCGCGGCCTGCTGCAGGAAACACTGGTGGTGGCCATGGGCGAGTTCGGCCGCACGCCCAAACTTGGCCAGATTACCAGCGGCGCAGGCGCCGACGCGGCCGGCCGCGACCACTGGCCCCATTGCTACACCGTCCTCTTCGCCGGGGCCGGCGTGCGGGGCGGCTCGACCTTTGGGCAGTCCGATCGCTGGGCGGCCTTCCCGGCTCGCGATCCGGTCACGCCCGAAGATATCGCGGCTACGATCTATCGGGCGATGGGGATCGACCCCGAAACGAGGATCGCCGACCCGTTGGCGCGTCCGCAGTCGATTGCGCTGGGCCGGCCGATCAGCGGAATTTTCGGGCCGTGAGCCCCATTCGCTCGAACATGACCCAGATCACGGCCACCGCGAAGACGCCGATCAGCAGATGGTTCGCACCCAGTGGATCGGCATGGAGCCAGTGCTGGGCAAGATGTAAGAGGTGCATTCTCCCACCTTTTTTGCCCCAGGCGCGGATTCAGGTATCGGCATGCGAATGGCGCGAATACCCGCCGCTGGTTCAGCGCGGACGAAAGATTGTTCCGGGCATTAAAGAAAGCCTAGCACGTCCTGCCCGCTGCGCGTCGAGAACGCGACACAATCGACAGATATCGTCTGGCGGCAGCCGACGACTTTAGCGATTAAGACCCATTTACCGCCGATTACGCCCGTTTCAGCCCTGCGAGAAGAAGGCGACCTTGATCTGCCCCTTGCGCGAGAGTCGCAACGAGACCATGTTGGCGCGAATTACCGGAGCCGGCACCCCGCTTGCCCGGTCGACCTGCCACCTTTTTTCAGAACCGGCGTCCCCGGCGGCGGGTCCTGGGTTCGCGAGAGGAGCCACTTCGGTTGGTAAGCTGCCCACGGGGTGTGGCGTCATGGTCTTTGGAAGAGGATCGGGGCCTTGGGTTCGTGGTTAGTTACCCCTTATTTCGGCACAACGGCGGCATCAAGGTGAAAGTGCGACGACAGATTTGCCAGCTTCTCGAAAAATTAAGCTGCGCGCCGTGTCGCGGTCGCGAGTCTCGACTTAGCCGAAGGAGACATCGCCGGCAAAGATGGTTCGCCCTGGACCGCGCGATACGTGACGCTCAAGCAAGAAAACGTTGAGCTTGCTCCCTCGCCGATCCGCTCGCGTTTCGGGTTCGTTTCTCTTCGGCTAGACCAGCCCGCTTGCCCCTCCCACTGGCCGACGGCCTCGCTTGAAGACACAATGAGCGCATGCGTACCGAGAACCAATATGAAATCGCCCGCCAGCGCCTGGCGGGCGGAGTCTCCGCTTCCATCCGCCTGAATCGCGCCTTGGGCCGGCCCATGTATTTCGACCGGGCCGAGGGTTGCCGTCTCTGGGACCTCGACGGCCGCGAGTATCTCGATTTGTGCACCAGCCACGGAGCGACCCTGGTGGGGCACGGCGACCGGCGCATCCGCGCGGCGGTCGAGGCCATCCTCGCCCGCGGCGCCGCTTGTTCCTACGAAAACGAATTGCACGCCGAGTTGGCCGGCCTGCTGTGCGAGATGATCCCCTGTTGCCAGCGCGTCCGATTCACGGGGTCGGGAACCGAGGCCACGATGCACTGCATCCGGCTGGCCCGGGCGTTCACCGGCCGGCCCAAGTTGCTCAAGTTCGAGGGCAACTTTCACGGCTACCACGACCAGGTGATGTTCGCCCTGGGCACCCCGGCCGACCAGCTTGGTCCGGAAGATGCCCCCACGCCGTTTCCGGCGTCGACAGGCATCACGCGAGGGATCGAAGAGCAGCTTGTGCTCGCCCCCTATAACCGGCCCGAAGTGCTTGAACGGATCATCCGGCGCCACGCCCACGAACTGGCGGCCGTCATTTGCGAGCCCGTCTGGTACAACGCGGGCTGCATCCTGCCCACCACCGATTTCGTCGATGCGCTGCGCAATCTGACCCGCCAGCACGGCATCCTGCTTATTTTCGACGAGGTGCTGAGCTCGTTTCGCATGGCGCCGGGGGGCGCCCAGGAATACCTGAACGTGACGCCCGACCTGTGTACCTTGGGCAAAGCGGTGGGGGGAGGGTTTCCACTCAGCGCCTTCGGCGGCCGCCGCGAGATCATGGACCGCCTTCTGCCTCAAGGCGACTGCCAACACAGCGGAACGTACAACGGCCATCCGGTGCCCGTGGCCGCGGGGCTGGCGGCGGTGCGCATTTACCGTGAGCCCGGGTTTTACGTTCACCTCCATGCTGTCGGCAAACGCCTTATCGACGGCCTGAACGAACTTTTCGCGCGGCACGGCGTGCCCGGCCGTGCGCAGGGTTTGGGAGCACGGTTCGGCATCTACTTCGGTGTTGACGGCCCGCAGACCTATCGCGACCTGCTGGCGCACCGGCGCGACTTGATGCTGCGCTTCGTAGCCGCCGCCATCGGCGAGGGGGTTTACTTCCACGATTACGGCGGGGCCGCCTGCCACCACGGCTTTTGCGCGGCCATGACGCTGGACGACGCCGACGAAGCACTACGCAGACTAGACCGGGCTATCGCCAAAATCGTCTGACGACGTGGCAGCTACACGTCCTGAGTAATTCGGTCAAGAAAGCCGTTCGAGCGTTTGCTGGCTGGTCATTTTCGGTGACTCGCCCTCACCCCGGAGGAGAGTGCCTGGCGTCGGCAATCAACTTGGCGGCACCTTGCGAGAGAAGCTCTTCGGCGAGCTGCCGGCCGAGCTCAATGGCATTCGGCGGCAAACCGTCGATCTGCGAGAAGAGTCGCCGGGTGCCGTCGCCGGAGAGAACCACGCCGCGCAACTGCAATCTGCCGTAGACCACCTCCCCCTTCGCGCCAACCGGCGCCAGGCATCCGGCGCGCAGGGCGGCCAGCAGCGCCCGCTCGGCCGTCACGGCGGCGCGCGTGTCGGCATGATCGAGGGGCAAGAGGGCCTGCAGGAGCTCAGCGTCCGCGGAACGGACCTCGATCCCCAACGCCCCCTGCCCGACAGCCGGCAGCATGACTTCGTTGGGCAGAATCTGCGTGATCTGCTGGGCCAGCCCCAATCGTGTCAGGCCGGCTTGCGCAAGGACCAGCGCATCGTATTGTCCCTCGTCGAGTTTGCGCAGACGCGTGTCGACATTGCCGCGGACGTCGACGAGTTGCAGATCGGGCCGGACGTGCCGAAGCTGGGCCCGGCGGCGCAGGCTGCCGGTGCCGACGGTCGCACCTTGCGGCACCTCGGCAAGCGACTGGGCGCGGCGGCTGACAAGCACGTCGGCGCTTGGCGCCCGAGCCGGAACGGCGCCAAGGCAAAGCCCCTCTACAGCCTCGGTCGGCAGGTCCTTCAGGCTGTGTACCGCCAGGTCGATTTCGTCCGCCAGCAAGGCCCGCTGCAACTCTTTGGTAAACAGGCCCTCTCCGCCGATGGCTCCAAGAGGAGCCGAACGAACCTGGTCGCCGCGTGTGGACAGCAGCACGAGCGTCACCTCGTGTCCGCGCGCACGCAGCTCGCCGGCTACCCAGTCGGCCTGCCAACGTGCAAGCGCACTGGCTCGCGTTCCCAGCCGCAGCGGACGAAGGACGGTCATGAGCGGGCGGCTTCTATCGAATCGGACCTGGGCAATTGGTGAGGCGGCACGACAACGCCACAGCTTATCAGGAATTGCAGTGCTTGGTCGATCGTCAAGTCGAGGTCGATCGTTTCGCTCTTCGGCACCGTGACCATGTAGCCGGTCACCGACATGGGCGACGAGGGGATCATCACCGAGAGCATCGGCTCGCCGGTGGCCGAGCGGATGTCGGAGAGGCTTTCGCCCGTGACGAAGGCGAGCGCCCACACGCCCTTGCGCGGATACTCGACGGCCACGACACGTTTGTAGCCCAACTCCCGGTCGTTGAACATGAAGTCGGTCATCTGCTTGACCGAATCGTAGACGTTGCGCACCAGCGGCACGCGGTGAAAAACTCCTCGCTCGACCAGATTCCAGAGCATCCGGCCGATGCCGGCCCCCAAGAGCTTGCCGAGGAGGTAGAGGATGAGGATGAAAAGGCAGATGAACAGGGGAATGACCATCTGCGGCCGCATGTACACCAACTCGACGTATCGGCGGTAGACGTCACGGCGATCGCCCGTGGCGATGACCCCGTCGGGGTCGTCACCGGTCAATTTCTCTTTCACCTCGAGCGGCACATAGGTGCCGCTGGGCAGCCGCACGTAGTGCTCTCCGGACGGCAGCGCGACGTCGGGCTCGCCCTTGTTGACTTTCGTGACCGTCTCCGGATCGGCCAGATTCTTCGCGTCCTGCTGTGACCAGTACCAGGCGAGCAGGTTGCGTGTGCCTTCGGTGACCGGTTCGAGCGCGTATTGCTTGATGGTGCCGGCCACCCAGAGAAGGATGACGACCGTCAACAGGGGAGGAAGAACGACGCCCAATCCGCCAAGTATGGCGCGTCGAACGGGGTAGAGCCGCGAGCGCGGCCGGTGAGAGCGCATAGGTGGTACGGTTGGTAACGTTGGCGGAGGAACGGGGGTTGGCAGGCGACCATAAACTTCGGACCTTCTGGATTATAACGGACGCCCGCTGGCGGCTGAACGGCTATCGGTCGTCGGCTCGCGCCAGCACAACCACTCCCACCTTGCCCGCGCCGGCTTTCACCAACAGCCGGGCGATTTCGTTGCTGGTGGCGGCCGTCGTCAGGATGTCGTCGACTAGCAGGACCGATTTGCCGGCGAATCCGGAGCGTCGACGAAGACGGAACGCGCCACGCACGTTCGCCAGACGCTCGGCTGGTGAGAGGCCGCTCTGCGGACGCGTCCAACGCCGCCGCACGATCTTGGGCGATGCCAACCCCGCGCCGAGCCCTTTGGCCAGCACTTCGGCCAGAATGGCCGCGCTCGTCGTGCCGCGGAACCAGCGTCGCAGCCAGTGCATCGGGATGGCGGCCACGAGGTCGGGTTCCCAGGATCGTAGTTCTCCCTCCAGGCGGCGGAAGGCCAATTCCCCCATCGCCGCCGAAAGCGGATCTTCATTGGCGTGCTTCATCCGCAGCACGACCTCACGCAAGGCCCCGTCGTAATCGCCGATCGCCCAGGCCCGCGAAAAATGAAATCGTTCCCCGACGCACTGCGGGCAGCCCTCCGGGGTCACCGGCACCTGTCGCAAGGTCATCGCGCAGCGGCCGCAGCGAGGCGGGCAAGCCGGCAGCAGCTTGAAGCGGCAAGCCTCGCAGAGCCGGGCATCGTGGGCGGCGTCGAGCTCGCAGTCACACAGGGCGCAGCGCGGGGGAAAGAGGAGGTTCGCGAACCGCGTCGGCCAGGGGGCCAGGATTCGCGGCAGGCGTGTCATGGCTGGCAAACGCAATTAAGCTCCACAAGACACGCGATGCGACTGCTTGCCAGTCACGGAGTGCCGGGGCTACTTTGGACTCCAAAATCCCGGCCTGACCGTACCGAGACGACGATCAGCATGAGGGCGAATACCATCAAGCCGGCTGCTCCATAATACGGCCAGGCGGGCGATTGCTTGAAGAGTCGCAAGCCAAATACAGGCCCGAGAATTCTCGCCAGCGAGGTCGCGCTCTGGGCGAGCCCTAGGATGCCCCCTTGCTGTTCCGGATCGCTGCGGCGCGAGATCAGCGATTGCAGCGACGGATTTACGAACGCGAAGCCAACGACTTCGACGGCCATGGCCCCCAGCAGCATGCCGAAATTTGCTTGCACGGTGGCGGCGGCGAGCAACAAAAAGCCGCCTAACGCACAAATCGCTCCCATCGCGGCCATCGTCCCCTCGCTCAATCGGTCGGCCAGCCGTCGCACGAGCACGCCTTGAGCCAGCGTGAGAATGATGCCCAGGTAGGCGAAGGCGGCGCAGACCACGATGATCGCGACGTCTTCCGGGTTCTCGTAGCCAGACGAGTTGATCGTCTCGACCAGCCAACCTAGAAGGGGCGCCTCTTCGCCAGCCGAGTCCTTGACCAGACGCTCGATCTGCACCGACAAGGTCGATTCGAAATTGGCAAACGAGAAAACGGCGATCGCCGAAGTGAGCAGGAGCAAGCCGACCGAGGGAACGTTCAATGCCGCCTGCAGGGCCGAACGATCGAACAGCGTTCGCCGGGCGGTTGCGGCGCTGCCCGGTTGCAGCGATTCCGGGAGCTTTACGAACGCCAACGCCAGCGCCGCAGCCGACATCAACGAGGCTACAAAACCGGGCCAGGGGCTCTCGGCAATCTGGCGTCCGATGAACAGTGCCCCGGCGCCGATGAGCGGTCCCAGCGTGAAGCCGAGTGCGAAGGCGGCGCCGATCAGCGCCATGCCCTTGGCCCGGCCTTCCTTGCTCGTCGTGTCGGCGATGTAGGCCTGCGCCGTCGAGATCGTCGCCCCGGCGATCCCCGCTCCGATGCGAGCCACGAAAAGCCCCACCAGGCTGTGGTAACGCGCGGCGACGCCGAACCAGGCATAAAAGACTGTCGAGCCGGTCAGGCCGATAAGGATAATCGGCCGCCGCCCAAAGCGATCCGACAATCGTCCCCAGACCGGCAAGAACAGAAACTGCATCGCCGAAAAGCTCGACATCAACAGACCGATCAGCCAGCCCGTCTGCCCTTTATCGAGGTGGTACTGCTGAGCGAAATCCTGGCCGTAGATCGGCAAGAGCGGCAATACGATGCCGAAGCCGAGCAGGTCGATGAAAACGGTCAGGAAGATGACGAGCAGCGAGCCTTTGCGCGGAGCGTCGGACATCACTGCGGACGCTCGACGAGCAGCTCGCCTTTCTGCGGATCGTATTTGTACTTTGATCCTGGCGGAAGTTGAGGCAGGCGGATCTGGTTCGCTTCGATGATCTGCTTCATGAACTCTTCTTCGGTCTTCGGCTTGTGGCCATGTTCGGCCTCGTAGAGGTTCATGGTGTGCTCCACGGTCAGGAAGATCACGCGCTCTTGCGCCTGAAAATAGACGCTGATCGGTGTCGTTACCATGCCGGGACCGCCGCCGTAGTTGCCCTTCCCGGTGGCCCCGACTTGAGCCTTCTCCGTGACCACACCCGGTTGCGGTTGTGCCGGCGGCTGGCCGGGCAGGTTCACGCCAGGAAGTCCCGGCAGCCCGCCGCCGGCTTCCGGCGCGGGCGGTTGAACGGCGCCCGCAGCCGCCCCGGGCTGTGGAGCGGGGGCTTGCCCCGCGGGCTGCTGCGCCGGTTGGGAAGCAGGCATCATGGTCGGCGGAGAAACGGCCGGCGGGGCGCTTGGTTGGGCCGGCGGCCCGGACGCCAGCGAGTTGACGTCGGAACCTACCAGCCCCGCGCCGCCGACGCTCCCGCTTGCCTGGCGGCGGTTCCCGCCAATCTCACCGCACCCGGCGCAGACGACCAGCCCCAGGGCGATCAAGGTAAGGCAACGCTTCATGTTTCACTCCCAGTATGAGGGCCGCAACCCGTTACGGCTGCCAGGACGGCAAATCGAACTCCCAGCGCTCCATTTCGGACAGGACGGTCCGCTTCGTGAGGTCGAAATCCAACGGTGTCAGTGTAACATATCCGGCCGCCAGCGCGCTCAAGTCGGTCTCGTGTTCGGTGCGCGGGGGCGGCGGTTCGTTGACGGCCCAATAATAGGGTCGTCCCCGCGGATCGTGCCGCTTCTGATACTGTTCGCCGTAGCGGACAACCCCCATGGGCACGACCCGCAGCTCGGCCCGCCGCTTGAGCGCCAAGGTCGGAATGTTGAGGTTATAGAGCTGGGGCGAGGGACCTTTCCGCCCGAGTATCTGCTCGATCACCTGGCGAGCCAGCCGGGCGGCACGATCGAAATTGGCGTGCTCGTTGAATTCCAGCGACACCGCCACGCTCGTGATCTCAAAGAAGGCGCCCTCGATCGCCGCGGCGACCGTGCCCGAATAGAGCACGTTGATCCCAGCGTTCAAGCCGCCGTTGATGCCGCTCACCACCAGGTCGGGCCGATACTTGCAGAACTCGAAGATGCCCAACTTGACGCAGTCGGCCGGGCTCCCTTCGACGGCCCAGCCGCGCCGCCGCTCTCCGTCGAAGAGTTCCTTGACCACCAGCGGGCTAAGAAACGTGATCGAATGCCCCACGCCACTCTGCTCGACGGCCGGCGCCACGACGCACACGTCACCCAGCGCGCGCAGCTCTCGCTCCATGGCCGCTAAACCGGGAGCGTAAATGCCGTCGTCGTTCGTAAGCAGAATCTGCACGCGGGTGTACGCCTGGTAGGATCGCGACTCCAGACTACCAACGCGGGCGTCCCGGGGGCAAGCCGCATGCGAAGTTCGTAATGATTCCTCGCGTGGCGCGCTTGCGGAGCATCAGGGTGACACTTTGTCGTTACCACGCGGTCCAGCCGCCGTCGACGGTCACGACCGACCCCGTCATATACGCGCTCGCCTGTGAGAGCATGAAGAGTACGGCGCCGCGGTAGTCGTCGGCCGTCGCCATCCGGCCCAGCGGTGTGCGGGCGCAGTAGTTCGCCACAAACTCGTCCGCCTGGTTGTCGAATACGCCCCCCGGAACCAGACAGTTCACGCGCACGTTCTTGTCCCGCCAGTGGACGGCCAGGTAGCGCGTGAGCTGGATCACGCCGGCCTTGGCCGCCGCGTATGCCACGGGCGAGTTGACCCCCGATTCGCCGTAGATGCGCGGGTCGGCCGAAACCACGCCGTAGGTCGAGCTGATGTTGACGATCCTCCCACCCCCTTGGTCGATCATAGCTCGGCCAAATGCCTGGCAGGCAAGATGCACGGCCGTGAGGTTGGTCTCAACGACCTTGTTCCACGCCTCGCGGGGGTAGTCTTCGACGTTCGACGAGTAGAAGCCGGTGCCACGAAATTGGGCCGCGTTGACGAGCATCGCCGGCGGGCCTAGCCGGCTGGTAATGGTGCGGACCGCCTCATTCAACTGGTCTTCGCGCGTGGCGTCGATCGTCAGAGGCAACAGACGGCGGCCCGTCGACTCGTGCAGTTCGTCGGCCAATCGCTCGGCCGCCGCCGCGTCGAGATCGACGATTGCCACCTCGGCGCCGGCCGACGCCAGCGCCTGGCACAGAATCCTGCCGATGCGTCCGGCTCCCCCCACGACCGCCGCCGTCTCACCGCCCAGACCGAAAAGTTGCTCCAAAAACGACGTCATCCAGACACGTCAGACCGCGCATGCGGCGAGATCATTCAGGCAAAGGTTCCAGCACGACGCCCAACGGAAACGAGACTTTCTTCGCGGCGTGCAGGTCGGGACCGGCCGAATGAATCTGGTCTCGTTTCAACTCCGCCACCTCCTTCGGGCCGGTCCACACGATGCCGCGGCCACGGGCGTGAATCTCCAGGGCAAGCCGGAACGACTTCGTCCGATCGTAGCCGAACACCTTCATGAACGTGGAGATGACGTAAACGAACGTATGCTCATCGTCGTTCAACACCACGACGGCGTAGGGCGGCAGCCGCTTCGGGTTGCTCCGCGCGGCGTCTGGCGACTCCTGACGAACCGGTTCGGCGACGGCGATTGTCTCGGCCATGCAATCAGGCTACCGCGAAACAAACACCGCTGCAATTCATGCCTTAGAGTTCCCTCTACGCCGAGAGAGGGTTAGGGTGAGGGCGGCATAAGTCACCGTGCACTTTGCTCTGTTTTGTGCGCGCTTTGCACCGTTTTTGTTTGCCCGAAATCCTGACCGAATTCCGTACCTAGCCGCAATACCGTTCAATTGATCTAAGAGAATTCGCAACCTCCTGCCACGATGGGGATGTCACAAGTCCCACGTAGCAAGGAGGCTGCGATGAGCGTGATCGACAAGGATGTCGATGTCGCCGTGCGGTGGTCGACAGCGGAA